>NZ_JAGHEW010000217.1 GCF_017889095.1 Thomasclavelia sp.
CTTTTAATTCAAAACTTGCAAAAAGTTACTTTTTACATTTTATTTTGTTTCATTTAATGCCTGTAATGCTTCTTTATCTAAACGATAAGTCGTCCATTCATCTAGCGGTTTAGCATTTAACGATAGATAGAAATCAATACTTGGCTGATTCCAGTTTAAACAAACCCATTCCATTCTGCCACAATCACGTTCACTTGCAATCTTTACTAATTGTTTGAAAATAGCTTTACCATAACCTTTCTTTCGATATTCAGGCCATACAAAAATATCTTCTAAATATAACCCTGATTTCCCTACAAATGTTGAAAAATTGTGGAAAAATAAAGCAAAACCAACTTCAATATTATCAACTACAGCAAAAATTACTTCAGCGCGCTGTTTTTCAAATAAATACTCTTGCAATAAGTCTTCAGTTGTTTCTACTTCATCAAGCATTTTTTCATATTCAGCAATTCCTTTAATGAATTTTAAAATTAAACCAACATCATCTTTGGTTGCATATCTAAATGTTAATTGACTATCCATAATAAACCTCCTAAAACATGCAGTTTAAATATACCATAAAATCGTATTTATCGCTACTTTTAAATTCTTACCAATACTTAGCAAGATTATCTTTTTGCAATTGTTCACCGATCACAATAATTATTTCTTGACCAATACTAATTGGCTGCAAGGTAATTTCCTGTTTAGTTGCATTTAATTCATACCAGGTATCATTTTCGTTAATAAATCCTTTAATCCGAAATACTTTGCCACATTCATGGTCATTAAAAATTTTTTTTACAGTATTTATTAACTGCTCTTTTCCTTGATGAACATTCATAAAAAACAGTGAATTAAAAACCTCATGTTGATCAAAACTTAATTTTAAATAATCAGTTAATACATAACCATTAGTACTAATTGTTTTAAAATCATCGTCAGTTAAATCATCCCATTTTTTAACCATAATTTCACTTTCTAATTTACGCTTGCATTGTACCATCGTTAATGCTTTATTTAGATGATCGATTGTCCTATTTATTTGTTTATGATCACATTCGTCTATGCGGCTTAACAAAATAGTTGCTGCATTAGCAATTTGTGATGCCAGTAAAAAATTAGCTTCTTTCGATAAATCAGCTTCTAATTTGCCATTTACGATTGCAATAACATTATCAATTTCATACCAGGAATCTAGCGGTTCTTCACGCAAAACATCAAAAAACTCATCAACATCATATATTCCTGAAGGTTCAATAATAATTCGATCATAGCCTAACATCTTCATGGCAATCAGTTTGGTTTTAAATCTGCGCTGGTGACTATCTTGATCAAAACCGCCAGAAATCATTTCCAAATCACATTTATCACCGATTTTATCTTGTAATAATAACATATCAACGTTTATGGCACCAAAATCATTTTCAATAATGCCAATTTTTTCACCTTGTTTAACTAAATAATTTACATATTCAATAATAAATGTCGTTTTCCCAGAACCTAGAAAACCCGTAACTAAATCTATTTTAATCATATTTTACCTCACTTTAATTCTATTATAATCAAAATAGTTAAAAGGATAAAGCAAAAAACACTTCAAAATGAAGTGTTTGTAAAAGAGTTTTCCACATCATCTTACCTATATAAAAGCCAGGCATATATTTATAATTATTTTAATCCCCAACTCTTTTCAGGAAGTTCAACATCAAAGATATTTAAATATTACAAATATTTATTTTAATTAGGATATTAAACATATATTTTTATAGTTATTTTTTCTAATTCTTTATCTCTTTTGATTATATCCACAAATGTTTCTTCATTGATTTAATTATTATACCTGACTCTCTATTTTGATTTTAACAAACAATCAAAAAAATGTCATTGAACTGTTAATTCAATGACATCTGATAAACCTCACCATTTTCTTTTACTAAATAATTTTTTTCAAAACTTTCCCTATTTCCACAAACAATTTCATCTATCGGTACCCCTAATAAATAACTTAATGCATATAAATTATCAATACTAGGAACAGTAATCCCATTGATCCAGCGATAAACAGTTTGAACACAAGATAATGATAAAAAATTTTGAACATCTTTAGAACTAATATTTTTTTGTTCCATTAATAATTTAATCTTTTCTCCCGTTTTTTGCGAGTCAATAATTGGAAACATATCTATCACTCCTATCTTACCATCTATTATACATCTAATATCATTACCTTGTCATTGAATTACAAATTCAATATACCTATTTTTACTTAGATTATTAGTTATTTTTTAATATCATCAAGATATAAGTCAATCAAACCTTCCTGATAACCAAAACAGCTTGACTCCTTAATTAAACTAGCAAGCTTCCTTAAATCTTGATCAACAAGATTATCTAATATTTTTAATCTTTTACTAGAAATTTGGATTTGTTTAATTTTAATTAGATCAAAGTGTTTTGGTGTATATAACCATAAATTTAAACTTGGATATTTTTGTTTTAATTTATCAGCAATCATTAATCCCTCTGGATCAAAATCACCGGCATAATATAAATTACAATCACTTTGAAATAGTTTTTCAATTAACGTATGCGTACATAAATTTAATTGCCCATTACTGCAAACTAAACCAATATTTAATTGTTTCAATTTAATAAAATCAGCTAAAATACGAAAAACAGCCGGATTTTCGACAATATAAACAGCACTTTTGACAAACTTATCATTAACTTGCATCAAATTATAGAGATTCATATTCCAGGGTTCATAGTCATAATAGAACCCATCCCAATTAGAAACTAAACTTTTAGGTCTTAGATGACAAATATAACAATTATTCGATAAATCATCACGTAATAAACCAGCATGATAAAAAATATCATTAACTGCCTGCAAAGAACGGTCGTTATCTACTAAATTAAATATTTTTATAATTCCTTTTAATAATAACTCTTTAGGCAGATCTTTATCAAAATAGTGAGGATCATCCGTTATTTGCCAGGCAAAAACTGGTAATAAAACATATTGATCATGATGTTTAGGTAAATTATTTAAAGCTTTACAAACATTGTTGATAACCGTTTTAAAATATTCATGGTCATAATTAATATAACGATTTACCTGGTTATTTTCATTTAAATATGAAGTTAACCAGGTAAAACAATAAGTATTACGATATTTTTGTATTAATTCATTTTTAAAGTTTGTAATCTTTGTTTCTTTATAAGCTCTTTTTTGTTGATTTGTATAAATTGGCTTAAAACTGATGGCTTTAATTACTTCTAAAAAATCAATCCCTTCAAATTTTGTTTCTTGAAATAATTGATTAAATTTATTATAGCTAATACTTAATTTTCCCAAACTTAAATCTAATCCTAAAAAAGAACCTAATATTTCTTTTTCTTCCAAAGATAAATTTTCTAAAACAATCTTACCACCTAAATGTCCTAAACTTTGATATTTTTTGATCCAGGCTTTAATAAAGCGATTAAAACCTGGATTAGTAAAATAATCAATGCATTCATTTAAACGACTCATTTGATAACAGCCTTTCTTACATGACCA
The DNA here is from genome assembly GCF_017889095.1 of Thomasclavelia sp. GTDB lineage: Bacteria > Bacillota_I > Bacilli_A > Erysipelotrichales > Coprobacillaceae > Thomasclavelia. The sequence goes on from NZ_JAGHEW010000217.1 coordinate 3,548, forward strand.
TTCCATTTGTAATATACCTTTGTAACAAATGGAGCATTATTAGGTCTAAATAATTCATAGATTGCAAGACTTTTACAAGAAGGATAATCACCCCATAAAACTTGTGAATTCATGATATAATCAAAATTAAATTTAGTAATTAAAGCAAATAAATTATCAATATTATTTTCATCGACTCCCGCAAAAGCTTCATCTAATGCAATTAAACAAGGAGCATCTTCTCGAGCACTTTCAAATTTAGCGGCAACTGCCGAAAATAATGGTACATACATCGAAATTGCTTTTTCACCACCACTGTAAGCAAAAAAGATACGATTAGTTAATTCCTTACGTGGTTCATTTGGTTTTTTAGTATATAACGTAAATTCAAACCATTTACGATAATCCATCACTTCTTTGATTAACTGATGGAATGATGCAGTTGTGTTTTCATCTAAACTTAACTCACGGGCTGTTTTTATTTTATTTCTAAAATGAGCTGATATCTTATTTCGATCACTATCTTTTAAGATACGATAATCTTTTTCAAGTAGACTGACTAAATTTTGAATATCCAGTTCATCATCGTTAACAGCTTTTTTACTGCGCCATTTTAAACTCAACTGTAATCCACTGCTGGTATTCATATCCTGCATATAACGTTCCATCTTGTCGACCCAGCGACGACTTGCCTGGATCCGATTACGGATTTTTTTACCAATCGTATTAACTAAGATTTCTTCAAAAATATGGCGATCTTCTTCCATGATCAATAATTTTTGGGAATCAATTTTATCTTGTAAAATCGTTAATAACTCTACAAAAGGAATCTTTTTACCAAGATAATTAGCTTTGATTAAAAAATGACCACTGACATCATCAGTTTCATGACATAATTCATCGATTTCATGAGTTAAGTGATATTGTGATAAATAAGCTACTTGTTCAAAGAATGTACTTTGTAAAGTTCCTAAATAATCACTAACTGTTTTGGTGATTTTAGTTGTACTAGCAAGATTTCTTAAATTTTTAATTAGATTTTCATCTTCATCAAAAACAAAACCATAACGAACTTCTTGTAATAGAATATCATAATATCTTTCAGCAATCTTATTTTGTTGCTGCAATTCTTGATTTTTAGTTTCTAATTCTATTTTTAGATAATCTTGTTTAGTTTTAATTGAAGAATGATTACTAATACTTGTTTCAATTAGCTTTTGTAACTCATTTATTTCTACTTCTAATTGTTCCAATTTTGATTGTAAACTAGCATAACCTAGATCATCTAATTGTTTAGCGATTGTTTTTGCTTTACCCTGATTAACTTGATTTTGATGCTGCATTAATGATGTTTCTCCTTTTAAACGGTCGACATCATCTTGTAATTCTAATAATTTATCGTTTTGAATTGATAATAATGTTTTTAAATTTGTTTTATCCCTAAGATTTTCTTTTAATAAATCCAAATTAATTTCATATTCATCGATGGCTTCTTGTCTAGCTATAACAGCTTCTTTAATTGGAGCTACAAAGATTTTTTGACAATCTTGTTTGATTGACGAATAAAGAGCTATGGCACTATTTTCTTTAGCTGTTTTTTGTTCAAGTAACTGATTGATCTTAGTCTGCTGGAAATCTAATTCTTTTTTAATTCGTTCAATTACCAAGTAATAATATTTTAATTCTTGATCATTTTTAAATGATGAAAATTCGGTTTTTAATTTTTCTAAATTATTTTTTAATGCCGTAATATTAACATTAATTGTATCAATTTCATCCTGTTTTTGACTTAGCAATGTTTTAAGTTCAGCGATTTTCTTTTGCCGATATGCCTCACGGCTTTGATAACCGATAAAAACAGCTTCATTTTGACCATCAGTTAAACCTTCTAAAATACCGGTTTTAAAATAATTATGAGTAATGATTAAATCATTATTAACTTCAATTCCTAATTGATTTAGAGTTTTAATAAAACTGTTTTGGTTAAATGGTAAAGTTAAATTAACTGCTGTTAGCTCACTTAAATTTTTATTAGACCACAAACAATGATCATGACCAATAAGATCATTATTAATAATAAATTCTTGATCTTTATGTTCAATTACTAGAGCATCTAAAATACCCATTTGCATTAATATTTCTTCAATTATCTGTTTATTTTGATCATCAACCGTTTCATCAAAATCTAATAATTTAAATAACGGTACATATTGAATTTGATGGTTGTCTAAATACTGCCGAAAATTAATCGTAGCTTGATCGCGTACAGGTTCAATTTCTTGATTGTTTATAAACTTTGCATATTCACTTTCTAATAACTGATATTCGTTTTCTTTTTGTTTTAATTCAAGTGTTAAACTGCTTTGTTCCTTAGTATATTTTTCCAATAATTTTAAATAGTTTTGATGGACAATCTGATTAATTGAATGATAATCCTGGGTATTTTCATAATCGACTAAATAAGCAACCATTTCATTTAAATCCTGATTAGATAGTTTTAATATTTGATTATGATTATTATAATGATAAAAATATTCTTGATACTGTTCAATACAATTTGCATAGTTTTCTTTGGCTTCATTAGATTGGTTTATCGTTAAAGCATTTTGTTCATTTAGTTTACTAATTTCTTCTTCTAAGTTTTTTATTTGTTCTTCTAACAATTTTGATTGATTAAATAATTCCAGAATTACCTGCGTACTTTTTAATTCCTCTTTTAGTCGTCTTTTTGTATAATCGAATTCAAAACTTTCATGATTAGCTAATGCCTGTTTTAAAGCACTATGTTCACTAAAAGGAAAGTCTTGTGCAATTATTTCTAACTGTTCAACAATTCGCTCATAATTTTTTTCTAGCTGATAACTTTGGTCCTGATATTTGGAAATTTCATTTTCTAAATCAATTAATTTATTGTCTTTTATTTCTAAAAGATTTTCTTTTTGTTCAATTAACGCAGTGGTTTCTTTAATTTGCTGCTTCAAAGAAACTAATTCTTCATGTAAGTTTTCAATATTAGGATCAATTAATACTCGTTTTTCATTTTGTTTTATTTCTAAAGTTATTTTACTTTCCTGGAGGTCTTTTTCTAATTGTAAATATTCTTTTTCTAAATTTGATAAATCATTTGTTTTTTCGCTAATTTCTTTTTTAGTTCTTTTTAATTCATCATTTTCACGATTATATTTTTGCCATTTATCAATTAAAATTACTTTATTATAAACATCATAAGCCTGATTAATTTTTTTAGCAGCAGATAAGCTAGTATTTAAATTTTCCAGATCATCTTGTAAATTATCCATGCTGGTAATCGCTTCACTCATGGGCCGTAAATCATCTTCACTTAGCGGTTGTAATGATTGTGCTAAGATTTCATTTATTTTAGTTGGGCTTAATGAATTACTTAATTTAGGAGAACGTAATTGTAATAAAAGATCGATTGCATCTTTATAATCATCTAAACTGGCAAAGCCAAAAATACTATCATTAACTTTTTTCATATATTCTTTTTGACTATTAATTACTTGGTTTCCTAAAATATTTTCTAATTGTTTTTTAGTTAAAGTAAATCGATTTTCAATTAATTTAAAATCAATGTTGATACGACGGTTATCTTCAATTACAAAATACCAGGTATCTAAAGGGCGATTTTTTCGAGCACGTAATCCCATGCCAATCGTTTTATAAATTTCACTGTCAGCTCGTTTAAACTCTAAATATAAATATCCAGTTCGTTCATCACGAGTTGAGTTTTCATCAATCAAATATGTATCCATTTTTCTTGAACGCGTTCCAAAAGGATCTAACCGTTCACTGCTGCGATTACCATCTAACAGTAAAGGAATCATACTTTGCATCGTAACCGATTTTCCACTTCCATTACTACCCCGAAGCAACATATGACCATCTTCAAAATTAAATTCATCATCTTCATAACACCAAAAATCAACTAATCCTAAACGGTTCATATGCCATTTACTAACACCCATTTTAATCCTCCTTATACGTTCCATCTATTTTTCCAATAATTGGATAAATAACTAAATTATCATCATTTTCTTTTTGAACAAAACCAAGCTGTAATAAATAATTATAGATCTCATCAATAAATATTTTGCGATTTTTATTACGATATGTTGCCGGTAAAAAATCTTCGTTTTCCTTAATCATTCGCTCAATCGTATTTTTTAAACGACTAATCGGAATTAGAACCATTTCATCTTTATCCCGTTTTAAATCAGCATTTTTTATTCGTTTACGCAAATAACCCATAATAATAACGACCATTTCATCCATTGCATTATTTTTAGGAAACATTTTACCAATTCTAACTTCATCATCAAAAATTAAATATGCACTTGATTTATAGATTTGTAATTCACAAGGACAAATTGCTTGAAAATCATTTTGAATACTATGATAATAATGACGAATATACGAAAAATCATCATTATTATCATCTTCTTTATAAATTCCGCAAGAAAGCATTAAACGCCGATAAATTCGCTGTTTTCTAACGATCCCGCGATCTTGTTCCAAACCCACCCATTCTTCTTTCATAAAATCTTGTGGCGTTTTATTACTAAAAATATCGTAGGCAAAATTACGCATAAAATATCTTGATAATCCGGTATTTTCAAACAATACTTCAGTATTTTCATTTTGCATAAAGTTTTCCATGTCACCATCATTTTGAATAAATAATTTTTCTTTTAAACAAAACTTTAATACATTAACAAATTTTCTACGATTAGTAAACTTTAACCAATATTCCTCATTGACATGCAACTGAATTTGCATAAATTCCGTTAAGTGTGATAGAATAAACTGCTCTTCACGATCTTTATCTTCCAAAAAAATCAAAACATAACAAAAAATCTGATATTCTTGTAATTCTTTAAAATCCGTAATACCCATCCAAGGTTCGGCTTTACCAGGAATTTTGTCAATTTTGATAAAATCCTGATGACTAATTAACGGATAACCAAAATTATCTTGAAATAAGCGTTTTAAGTTTTTAGCATCATCTTTGATACGATAATACATATTTGAATCATCTTTTTTTAAGATCCAGCGTTTAGATAACAGTATTTCCTTGGTGTTCATCATAATTCTCCTTAAAAACAATTTTAAAAGCCGGCATTAAAAAATCACCATCTTCACACTTTAATACACATTCTTTATTAGCTTCGTTACTGTCGATATAGTATTCATCACCATCATCAGTTTTGGCAGTTTTATTACTTTGTGATAAACCTTTGGATAACCATAGTAATAATACTTTTCGTGTTTCTTCATCAATTATCGGTAAAGTTTTAAAATCAATCATATTATTATTGATTAAAGCAGCTATTTTTTGTTTTCGCTTAGCGATTTTTTCTTCCATTTCTAACTGCTGCATCTTTCTCTCTAATGAATAATCCTGAACCGGCTGACGAATTGTTTTCTTTCTAACAATTCTTGAATGACTGTCAAAATTTAATAAAGAACTAGGTTCTTCATAAACCCCACTATTAATATCTTCACTTTTTCGAGGATTAATTCTATTTAAATGCAAACAATCAGCAACTCCAAATACATACGCACTTAAACAATGCGCTTCATTAATATCCTGGCATTGTAAAAATATTTTAGCTAAATATTCATATTGTTCCTTACGGTTAGAACCACGATTATTTAATTCAACGATTTGTTGGGCATAACGAGTTATTTTTCTAATCACTTCATTAGTAATATCATTTAAACGATCAATTTCATTGCGACTGCCATCACCAACAAACCAATTATAAAAGTTTTTCCATTTACCTAAATAATTTTCATAAATTTCTTTTTCTTCTAATTCAACATCGATTCTAGGAATTGATATTTCATAAACCGTTGCTCGTTTAAAAATATAATCAAGTTCATCTTGATCAATCGCTTCAATTTCCATTGCAATTAAATAACCAGTTTCTTGCATGATTTTAACAAAAGATCTTAAATAACTAATTAATTTATCTTTATAAACTAAAAAAGCTTCTGTTTTCATCAATTCCTCAGCTTTAGCACTATTTAAAGTTTTAATATAGTCCTGATAATTTTGATTTAGGCGGATAAAATCATTAAGCAGATATTCTAACCAGCCATGAATATCAATATCTTTTTTATCTTTTAAACCATTAAATTGTTGCAAATGATGATATATTCTTTCTAATAAAGTTGGTTCTAGTGAAGCTCCTTCTATCTTTAAATTTTCTAATTTAATTGTAAGTCGTTCAATTTCAACACTATATTCCGTTAACTGATAACGAAACTGGCGATTTTTAAAATCTTCGATGGTTTTAACTTTTTGGCTATCTTGAATTGCAACTAAATTACCCCATTCCACTAGGCTTTGTAAATCCTGTTGGCAAAGTTCCATCGTATAATCTTGATAACCATCTAAGCTAGTCATCATTTCATAAATATCTTCTTTAAATAGCCAATAATGAATCTTTTCATATTCATAGAAAAAATAGCGCATGATCAAACGATAACGAGCAACATTTTCAGCACGTAAATAATTGATTTCTGTAATCGGTTTTACTAATTTATCATATATTTCCATACATTTACCTTCCATAGTTCTATATTATACGAGATATTATGATAAAATAAAACATTTTATGAAAAAACTCATTAATCGTTAGATTAATGAGTAGCACTATGAATACCGGCAATTGTTCCATCACTAACTGCTGTTGATACTTGGCGCACTTGTTTTACTCTAATATCACCAACTGCATAAACACCTGGTATTGTTGTTTCCATATTTTCATTTACTGGAATATAACCATCTTGTAAAGTCAATTCGTTATATAACTGACTATTAGGAGTAGATCCCGCATAAATAAAGATACCACAACCAGGATCTTCGATTCGTTCAACACTGCCAGTTTTTTCATCATATAAATCAAAAGCTTCAACTTCATTTTTTCCATAAATAGCTTTTATCCGTTTAGTTGTTAAAACTTCGATATTATTAGCTTGTTTAATTTTCTGTTTAAATTCAGCAATACATCCTAACTTTTCTTCAAAATGAATAATCGTTAGTTTCTTGGCAAATTTAGCTAAATATAAAGCTTCTTTAACGGCTCCATCAGCCCCACCGACAACATAAATATGTTTATCTTGATAATCAGCTCCATATTTGACAGCATTAGTTTTTGCTAGTTCTTCACCTGGAATATCCAATTTACGAGGTGTTGTTCCATTGGCGATAATGATTTTTTTAGTTTGATATGTTTTCTTTAAAGTTACTACTTCTTTTATTTCTTTAGCTAAATTAACTTTGAGCACTTGTTCAAAAACAATTTCAACGCCAGCATTTTTAGCTTGAGC
>NZ_JAGHEW010000218.1 GCF_017889095.1 Thomasclavelia sp.
GCTTTATTATTAAATGTCTTTAAATATTCATTTATATCTAATTCGATTAAAGCAATACATTCGTTATCCTTTAACTTGATATCCTGAATTTTAGATGGTTTAGGTGCACTTTTAAATAAGTCACCTATATAATCCTCTAAATATAATTCCATCGCCTCCTTAGCCATTTCATAAGCCTCTTCAAAAGTATCCGCACAACTAATACATCCTTGTAAATCAGGGAAAGAGATTGTAATACCATCATCTTCTTGTAAAAAAATTGCTGGATAGATTAATCTTTTACGCATATAAAAATCACCTCCAAAATTAATATATGCATAGAGGTGGGCTTATTTCTTTAGCCCGGCCTCTTTTAAAATAACCTTTTCGGTTCCGTTTGGTAAGTCGCCCCTATGCATTGGCACAATAACAATTTTACCAGTTGTGTGGTTTCTCATCTTTAATTGCGTTCCACTTTGAGACATTCTTTCAAAGCCGTTGTTTTTTTAAAATTTAACCATCTCTTTAGCTGTTATGGGCATTTTTATCAATTCCCTACCTAAATTTATTATAGCACGTATAAATACGTGTTTTAATGGTTTAGGCATTTTAATTTAAATATTTTATTTAGATATTTTCAATAGTATATTGTTATTTCATCTATTTTGATCGTATTTTATCATTTTATTCTTTATAGTGTAGATTTTTTCAAGCTAACTTGAAAATTGATAATAATTATAAATATAATCCCAATCATTTTAACTGCTATTAATAAATGATATAGAAGTTAAAGAAAAAAGGAGCAAAGATAATGCTCCTTTGTGACTATTAAACGATAACTTAATTAATGCTTTTTGTTTTTATCAACGATACGATCTAAACCATAACCAATGATTCTGCCAACAAAGGCAGCAACAAAAAATATTAATGCCATCCATGAACTTACAGTAGAAAAAGCAAACTGGATAATAAAATAGATAATTGCACCTAGTAAACCAATTGCTGTTCCTAAATTCATGAAAACAGAACTTCTTTCTTCCATCTTTCCACTCCTTAATGTAAAAATTATACCACAACTTTTTAAGCATACAAGAAAAATATATGTTATAATACGTTTGAAAATGGAGTGAGGTTATGATAAATACGATTATTTTTGATTTAGATGGTACTTTAGTCGATTCTTTGACTGATTTAGCTAATACAGTTAATCAAATTCTTCAAGAATATAATTTTCCAACTTATCCAATTGATCAATATCGTTATTTTGTTGGTGATGGTATTATTAAATTAATTGAACGAGTGCTTCCTAAAGAACACTTAGATAAAACGCTGAAAGTTAAAGAAAGATTTGATCAGCTATATGGCCAAAAATGTCTTGAAAACACTAAGCCATATCCAGGGATTAGTGAGTTGATTGAAGAATTAGTAGCTAAAGGATATAATTTAGCTGTTGTTACTAATAAACCACATCCTCATGCATTGAAATTAGTAAAAACTCTATTTCCTGATTGTTTTAGTTATGTTTTTGGTAATAGTCCTTTACATCCTAAAAAACCCGATCCTTGCTTAAATAATTTAGTAATCGATTTATTCGATGTTAAGAAAAATCAAGTAGTTTATATTGGTGATAGTAATGTCGATATGTTGACGGCAAAAAATACTAAAGTTAAAGCAATTGGAGTTGCCTGGGGATTTCGTGGACGTGAGGAATTGTTGGCTAGTGGTGCTAATTATGTGGTTGAAAAACCTGATGAAATATTGGAGTTAGTCAATGATTGGAATTAGCAGCTGTTTAGTTGGCTGTAAATGTACTTATAAGGGCAGCGATAACTTAGTTTTAAAATTACAAGAATATTACCAAAAAAATGGAGCTGTTTTAATTTGTCCAGAAGTGTTAGGCGGATTAACGATTCCCCGTTTGCCATGTGAAATTACTGGTAATAAGGTTAAAGATATTGAAGGAAACGATAAAACAGAAGCTTATCAGTTAGGTGCTAAAAAAGCATTAGAGTTGTTAAAGGAAAGTGGGGTAAAAGCGGTTGTGTTAAAAGCCAATAGTCCAAGTTGTGGCAAGGGCTTTGTTTATGATGGCACATTTACTCATCGTTTAATACAAGGTGATGGAATTACAACTCAATTGTTGAAACAGCATGGTATTGCTGTGTTTAATGAAAATGAATTAGCGGATTTTTTTAAATTTATAGAAAAGAGGTAGAGAAAATGGGACATGTTTTAAAAATTAATCCAGTATTTAAAGAAATGATTTGGGGAGGTCATAAATTAAAAGACGTTTATGATTTTGATATTCCAAGTGATCATACTGGGGAATGCTGGGCTATTTCAGCTCATAAAAATGGTGATTGTACTATTAGTGGCGGTGAATTTGATGGTCAAAAGCTATCTAACTTATGGCAAAATAACCGTGATTTATTTGGTAATATTGAAGGTGATCAATTTCCATTATTGATTAAGATTATTGATGCTTGTAATGATTTATCAGTTCAAGTACATCCTAATGATGAATATGCTAAAGTTCACGAAAATTCACTAGGAAAAACGGAATGCTGGTATGTTTTAGGGGTTGAAGATGATACTAAAATGGTCATGGGACACCATGCTAAAACTAAAGAAGAATTAATCAAAGCAATTGAAAATGATGATTATGAAAATTTATTAAATAAATTTTCAATTAAAGAAGGGGATTTTTTCTATATTCCATCAGGAACAATTCATGCAATTTGTGGTGGTTCATTAATTTACGAAGCGCAACAATCATCAGATATCACTTATCGTGTTTATGATTATCATCGTAAAGATGCAAATGGTAACGAACGTCAGTTGCATGTTCAACAATCAATCGATGTAGCAACAGTACCATATCAGCCATATTCAGCAGCTAAAATGGAAACTGCAGTGATTGAAAATGGTGAAGCAACAAAACTAGTTTCTAGTGAATTTTTCACCGTTACTAAATATGTCATGACTGGTAAAAATACGATTGAAAACAATAAACCATTCCAAATGGTTACGGTAATTAAAGGTAGTGGAACGATTGATGGTAATGATGTAAAAATGGGTGATAACTTTATCGTTTGTAGCGATCAAAATGAAGTTGAATATGATGGTGATATGACTGTCATGATCTGTACTTTATAAAAATGCATTGTAGTAATTGTAATCACGAGTTTAAACCCAGCTCATTTGCCTATAAAGCAAGGCAAAAATGTCCTGAATGTGGGACAATAATGCAAATTCAATTTCCATCAGGAATTGGCTTTTTACCAATTATCATAGCTTTTATCGTTGCCGTGTATGTTGTAACGGTAATTGGTTATGATTTGTTAGTAGGGATAAGTGTATTTGTATTAGTATATTGGCCAGTAGAAATTATTATGGATCTTATTTTAATTTATATAGGTCAATATCGATTATATGAATTTAAGCGTTAAAGGAGAAAAAGATGAATTTTAAATGTGTTCATTGTAATATCAATATTACAGATATCGAAAAAAGTGTTGCTTTTTATAAACAGGCATTAAACATGGAAGTTGTAAGAACTAAAGAAGCTAGTGATGGCAGCTTTGTTTTAACTTATTTAAATGATGGTGTTTCTGATTTTCAAATCGAATTAACTTGGTTAAAAGATCACCCACAACCTTATGAACTAGGTGAAAATGAAAGTCATATTTGTTTTGAAGTCGATGACTATCAAAAAGCTCATCAGTTACACCAGGAAATGGGTTGTATCTGTTTTGAAAATGAAGCGATGGGATTATATTTCATTAACGATCCTGATGATTATTGGATTGAAATTGTACCAAAGAAGTAAAAGAATGAGTTATGCTCATTCTTTTTAGTATAAGGAGTTTATTAATGATTATTTTAATTACTGGAGCTAGTCATACTGGAAAAACACTATTAGCTCAAAAACTATTAGAAAAATATCATTTTCCATATTTTTCTATTGATCATTTAAAAATGGGATTAATTAGAAGTAAAAATACTAATCTAAAACCTGAAGATGATTTGGAGTTAGAAAACTATTTATGGCCAATTATTAGAGAAATGATCAAAACTGCAATTGAAAATAAACAAAATTTAGTTATTGAAGGCTGTTATATTCCCTTTAACTGGAAAGAATCTTTTACAGATAAATATTTAAAAGAAATCAAATATTATTGTCTTGTAATGAGTAAAAAATATATTGAAAAGAATTTTAATGCAATAAAAGAATACGCTAGCATCATTGAAAATCGTCAAGATGATTCTTGGTGTAATAAAGAATTAATGCTAAAAGAAAATAGCTATTATCAAAAAATGTGCAAACAATATAATTTTAAATATATTCTAATTGATGATAAATATCAAATAGATCTTTGATACCAATGTAATTTATCCTTTAATCAAGCAATTTATCCTTGAATACTTTCTTTATTTAATTAAATCAATATAATAAAAAGTGAATAGTTAAATATATTGATTTAAAGATTGGGGATAGGTAAGATGAAAATATTGCTAGTTGATGATAATAGAAATGATCTAAAAATAATTGAAACTGAAATCAGTAAATATTTTATAGATTATCAAATTGAATTATTAAATAATCTTGATCAATTATATGAAATAGAAGCCGATTTATTATTTTTAGATGTTGTCATAAACGATCAGGAAAGCTTTTTATTTGGACAAAGATATTTAGAGTTATATCCTAACAGTACACTGATTTTTATTTCCAGTTATGATCATTTTATTTATCAAAGTTATCATCAAAACAGCTTCTTCTTTATTAGAAAAAGTAATTTTAATGATGATTTTAAACAGTTTGTCGAAAAATACAATTATCGTCAAACTA
>NZ_JAGHEW010000219.1 GCF_017889095.1 Thomasclavelia sp.
TGATGATACAGTACATCCCTGTTTTCGTTTTTCATATAATTCTATTTTTTGATCTCTTGTCAGTTTTGCCATAATAAAAATGAACCTCCTTTATTCGGGTGTCCAAATAACGGGGTTCATTTCATTTTAGGCGTGGTTTTTATTTAAAAACAAAAGCATCCAGTGATGCTTTTGTCTATAATTTTTAACGGTATTCAAAAGAGGTAATTAATAATTTTTCTAAATCAATTTCCAATTCAAATGAATATTCATTTTCATTTGTAGTTACAGTTGTAACAATATAATAATAACTGCCTAAATCATCAACGGTATAATAGATTTGATATTTGCCTACAGTAATTTCATCACTAAATAAAATACTATTAACAATCGTTTCTTTATAATAGCGAATAATTGTCAATTCTAATAAACGATTTTCATCTAATTCTTTAATTCTTTGGATGCTGCGACTATTTTCAATAATACTGGAAAAAAAGATACCAATATTTAAAATCGTAACCATCAAGATAATCAAAACAATTTGTAAAATAGTTCCTTTAGTTTTCAATTTCTTCACTACTTTCAATTTCATCTTCTTTTATTTGATAATCACAAGCAATTAAATAGGTATAGTCATGCTCTTTTCGACTAATTTCCATATAGATATTATTATCAATTTGATAAAATTGTAATGAATCGACATCATGAATAATAATATCAAAACCCGGTTCCTTGACAACGCGACGATTGTTTAAAGAAATAGTAAACTGTTCATCTTGTTCATTTGTATATGACAAATAATCAAGTATTTCTATGTCTTTAGCCGTAAATAACATTTTACTTATTTGATTAGCCCCTAAAGAAAAATTACTACTGATAATTTCAATTTTGTCATTAGCCTTAAATAATCTTAAAATCGAAGCAAAGTTAATTACGATCAATAAACAAATCATTAACGAAAATAATGCTTCAACTAGGGTAAAACCTCTAAAATACTTTCGCTTAATTCGCTTGAGTTCCATAATTGACCTTCTTTATCCATTTGTTTTTCTAGATATTTTAAATAGTTTTGCTCATTTTGATAAACATGACTTAATGTCACATTATAACAGCTTAAAATCACTACAATACAGCTAACAAAAATACTGAAAGCTAGCAATGTTTCAACCAAAGTTACGCCTTGTCTATTTAACATAAAATGCACCACTGCCAACATTTAAAATAATTGTCTGACTTTGATCAAAACCACTAATTTCCAAACGACCGCCACTGCTGATATTGCCATTTTTGTTGAAATGAAATTCATAAGAATTACTAAAATAATATTCATCAGCTAATTTAACTTCACGATGTAAGTTTGCTTGAAGATAACCGATTTTATCATTAGATATATTAATATCGACTTGCTGATGTGAAGTTAATGCCAATGTTTTAGCTTCTTCTAAAAGCGCAATAACATAGTTACATTGCTGATTTAAAGAAGTTTTTAATATAGGTGTAGTAATACTATAATGAAGCGTAAAAGTCCCTAAAACAATGATAATACTTAAAACAAACAACATTTCAACTAGAGTAAAACCTTTTTTATCTGGCATAAGCTTGACCATCACTAATATAAATTGATAAACCACTAGGACATGTAGCCTGTTTTTCTGTCAGATAGGGATGCTCACCTGATGTTAGATCAGATATACTACTAGGTAATTCACCATTTTCTATTTCATATAAAACAATTTGTGAATTCACTACTTCAATTTGAGCATCACAGCTTTTTTCCTTAACAATTCGATTTTTACTGGTAACATTAGGGATAACTAAAAGCAAAATAACTAAAATAATTGATATACAAAAGATTAGTTCAATTAAAGTAAATCCATTATGCTTAATTGATTTCATGATAATTTTCTCCTTTTCATAAATTTTTTACAACATTCATCATAGGAATAATAATTGAAAGATATACGATTATTACAAATATTGCAGTAAAACCATAGACAAAGATAATTGCAATTTTCATCACTTTATTAATCTGATAATTTAAACTATCAAGCGATAAACTTAAATAATCGCTTAATGATTTTTCTCTTGCATGATTATGTAATAATAATTTAAAACAAATAACTAACAATTGTTCAAAATAAACAAAATCACTAATAATATCAACTAACGCTTCACCTTCAATAATTTTTAAATAAATTTCATAGACAATCATTCTAATATCACTATCATCAATTTTTTGATACAAAGTAATAATAATATCAGTAGAATCATAACCGTTAAATAATAGTTCGTTGTAATACAAAGCAAATTTAATTGAATAATATTTTCTAATTAGCTGATTAATGATCGGAACTTTAAAAACTAAATAATCTAGAAGTTTAAAATATTGTTTTTTGATTGCATAGATAGTTGTAGCTAATAAGCAAGTAAAGATCAAAATAGTAATAATGATTAAAATTGGAATAATTTTAAATAACATAAAAATTATCAAAATGAATATAGATGGACTAATATCAAATTCTAAAAATAGTTGATTTACTGATGGCAGTAAGCCATAAACAATAAACAAAGAAAAGATAACTAGAAAAACAATCAGGATACATGGATATGTTAGTTGTTTCTTTAACTTGTTTTTAGTATCATTCATTGTTTTCCAAATCGCCAAACTTTGTTCTATTGCCATGGCAAGATTATTTTGGAGACGAAAAAACTTAAAAAATTCAATAAATGTAGCATTGAAATTACATTTAATTATCGCCTCATCCAAAGCTGTCCCTTCATTTAAAGCAGTTTCAATTAATTTGATCTTAGAATTAGGATAAACTGCTTTGCAAATACTAATAATTTCTTCCATTAAATAACCTTGTTTTAAAAAAGAAGCAATATTTTCTAATAAACGATAATCCTCATTCATAAATTATTCCTGCTACTTGGTTATAACTAACCAAATCCTTTTCTAATAAATATTGAATTCGACTTTTAAAGTCCTGGTAACAAATTTTCTCCTGATTAAAATAAGCTAAAATATTTTGACGATCAATATATTCAGGTAAAATTAGTGGTTTATGATTATTCTTTTGATAAAGCATTTTTTGCGATAAAACACCAATTAATACATCTTCAAGATCAATCTTTAAAACTGACAAATTTAATAATCGTTTAATCGCCATCAAACAATTACTAGAATGTAAAGTAGTTAAAACCAAATGTCCGGTTAAAGCACAGGTAATCGCTAATTTTGCAGTTTGTTCATCTCTAATTTCACCAATCATGATAATATCGGGATCATGTCTTAAAATTTGTTTTAAAGAATTTTGATAAGTTATTCCTAATCGTTCATTAATTTGTAACTGCAGACAATAATCTTTTTTGATTTCAATCGGATCTTCAAGAGTGACTATATTTTTTGAATATCGCTGATTAATAGCATCAAGTAAAGCATAAAGAGTCGTTGATTTACCCGAACCAGTTGCTCCACAAACAATAAATAAGCCCGATGTTTTAGCAGTAATATCAATTAAAAAATCAGTTACATCTTTAAATATTGTTAATTCATCAATGGCAATAGTTCGATGATTATTTAAGATCCTGATAACTAAACTATCAAGTTCTTTACCTGGTAAACTAGAAATTCTTAAATAATAAATATTGTTTTCGTAAATATAGCTTAAATGTCCCGTTTGAGGTCGCAGGCGATAATTAATATCAATATTTGATTTAAAACGAATGTAATTGAATAACTTGTTACCCATTTTGCTCTCCAATCGATCATAAACAATTAGAT
Source organism: Thomasclavelia sp. (assembly GCF_017889095.1). Classification (GTDB taxonomy): domain Bacteria; phylum Bacillota_I; class Bacilli_A; order Erysipelotrichales; family Coprobacillaceae; genus Thomasclavelia. Next base: position 3,764 of record NZ_JAGHEW010000219.1, read on the forward strand.
CTCCCTGTTGACGAAAGGAAATAGTACACTGATGTTTCATTAAAAAATGAATATCAGTCGTTCTGCTTTCAATTGCATGATTCAAAATTTTTTCAAATAACTCGTCCATAAAAATACCTCCTATTAACATTTACTCCCAAAACAAAAAAATTACTTTAAAAAAAAGAAAAAAATTAAAAAAAATTCTTTAAATTCTAATAATTACAAAAGTTCTTCACTTTATGAATGATTTTTGATATACTTACAAAGTAAAATTACGTATAAGGAGATATTTAAAATGATAAGTGTTGGAGATTTACGCCCAGGAGTTACTTTTGAATATGATGGTAATTTATATGTCGTATTAGATTATTCTCATAATAAAACAGCTCGTGCGGCAGCTAATATTAGAATAAAAATGAAAAATTTAAGAAGTGGGGCAACTACTGAAGTTACTTTTGGTGGTAACGATAAAGTAAAGAGAGCTCATATTGATAAAAGTAAAATGCAATATCTATATAATACTGGAGATGCATTAGTATTTATGGATAATGAAACATATGAACAAATTGAAATTTCAGCTGATAATTTAAAATGGGAAATTAATTTCTTAAAAGAAAGTGATGAAGTAGAAGTTACAAGTTATGAAGGTGAAGTTTTAGGAGTAGCTTTACCAATCAACGTTCCGTTTAAAGTCATCGAAACTGAACCAGCAGTACGCGGAGATACAGCAACTGGAGCTACTAAAAATGCAACAATTGAAACTGGTTTTAACATCAAAGTGCCACTATTTATTTCTGAAGGAGAAATTGTAGTTGTAAATACTGTTGATGGTAAATATCAAGGTAGAGCTTAACACTAGTTTATTCGACTAGTGTTTTTTTCATATTTATTTACTTTTTGCATATATTAAAGTAGTGATAAAGGAGAAATAATATGAATAGACAAGCAATTACTTTTTTAACATTATTTAGTCTAATTTTAGTGCTTTCAATTTATTATGTTCTTTTGCCACCTGAAACTGATAGTAACGAAGTAGCAGTTAGCAACGAGGAAATGTCGCAAATTGAAATATTACAAGAAACATTAGATCAAGAAAGGGCGGATTTGATTAGTGAAAATAATGCAATCATCGCTTCAAGTGAAAGTAATAGTGATGAAATAGCTAGTGCACTGGCAACGATCAGTGAAGCGAAAGAAACAGCTGCATTAGAAAAAAAGATTACTAAAATTATTAATGATGCTGGCTTTAAAAGCGCTTTTGTAGAAGTAGAAAACAAAATCATTAAAGTTGTAGTTGATAAAAAAGACGCTAATAGTAGTGATGCGAATAATATCATTAAAACAATTATGGATCAAACTGGTAATGAATATCAAGTAGAGGTCAAGTTTATTAGCGATACTTGAATTTTTTCTTGATTTTATATACAATATATAGTATATAAAGGAGTAATTGATATGAGTCAGGAATATTATTCAGTAAAAAATGCGTCAAATTTAGGAGAATTGAATATCGGAGTGAGTGTTTTTCAATCAATTGTTGAAAAAGCGGTAAATTCAATCGATGGAATTCAATTCGAAGGAAATATGATTCCTATCCCTGGTAATGGTCCCGTTACAGTAAGCATCAATAAAAACAATCAGGTTTCAATTAATGTTGCTTTATTAGTAGACTATGGCCAAAATGTTACAACACTTACAACTGCATTACAAAATAAAATTGCACAAAGCTGTTTTGAAATGACCGGGATAAAAAATGTAAAAGTTAACATTGAGGTAAAGGGAATTAATTTCTAAAAGATTATCGCTTGATAATCTTTTTAATTTGGCTTATACATTTATTTTAACTCATAAATATGGTAAAATCATGATAGGTATTTTGGAAGGACGGTTTTAATGAAAAAATATAGAAAAAAATTAATACGTGAAAGAGCAGTAATTGCTACATATCAAAAATTATTAGTAGATACAACTGAAGAAGAAATTATTGAATATTTAAATAGTGATAAAAGCTTATGTGCTGATCAGGATGATTATGATTATTGTTTATTGATGATCAAAAGTATTGTCACTAATATTGGTAAATATCAAGATGAAGTAGCTAAACACTTACGGAAAAACTGGACGATCGATCGTCTATCTAAAATTGATTTAGCAATTTTAGTTGTTGCTTGTTATGAACTGTTGGAAACTGATCAAAGTAAGGAAATAATTATTAATGAAGCAATAGAGTTAGCTAAGAAATATTGTGATAGCGATTCTTATAAATTCATTAATGGTTTATTGACAAAAGTAAATTAATGGAGCGCAAATATTTAACTGTCAGTGCTTTAAATCGCTATTTAAAAGCAAAATTTGACAGTGATAACCAACTGCAAAGAATTTATATTAAAGGTGAAGTTTCTAACTTTAAGCATCATAACTCTGGGCATTTATATTTTACTTTAAAAGATGAAAATTCTCGAGTTAATGCAGTTATGTTTGCTTCAAAAGCTAATAAATTGCCTTTTGAACCAGCCAACGGGATGAAAGTATTAATTCAGGCTAGTGTTTCCGTATATGACGTAGCTGGAACCTATCAGCTATATGTTGATAGTATGGAACAAGACGGATTAGGGAATCTTTTTCTACAATATGAAAAATTAAAAAAACAGTTAGCTAGCGAAGGATTGTTTTTACCAGAAGCAAAAAAGGAAATTCCTAAATTTCCTACTAAAATTGCTGTTTTAGCTGGATATCCTAGTGCCGCTTTGGCAGATATTGTAAGAACAATTAAATTACGGTTTCCCATTGTTAGAATCATTATTTTTCCGATTCCCGTTCAAGGAAAAGATGCATATTTAAAAATATGCCAGACTTTAAAATATGTCGATACATTAAATTTTAATACAATTATCATTGCTCGAGGTGGCGGTTCATTAGAAGATTTATGGAACTTTAATGAAGAACTGTTAGCTAGGGTGATCTATCAATGTAAAACCCCAATTATCAGTGGTGTTGGTCATGAAATTGATTTTACAATTTGTGATTTTGTTGCTGATCATCGTGCCGCTACACCAACATACGCTGCAATCAAGGCAACACCTGATTTAATGGAATTGAAACAAAATGTTGCTAATATTGAATACAATTTGGTTAATTTGATGAAACAAAAAATTGATCTAAATCAAGAAAACTTGAATCGTTTAGCATCATTTTATTTATTTAAAAACCCAAATAAATTATATGAAGATAAACGGGCTAAAACCGATTATCTTTACGATAAATTATGTAATGCATTTAATTACAATTTAACTAATTCAAGTAATAAAACAAAACAACTGATTCAAAAGCTGGATCACCAAAGTAATCTTTTTTTAACTAATCAAAAAAATCATTTAGCTTTGTTGAATCAGGCGATGAGTATCAACGTCCAGCGAATTTTGCAGACTAATCAAGAAAAATATCATTTTTTAATTTCTAAGTTAGATACACTTTCACCACTTAAAACATTACAGCGCGGTTATGCGATCGTATTAAAAGAAGATAAAGTCGTTAGTGAAAGTAAAATGTTAAATTCTGGTGATGAAGTTGCAATCAAGATGAAAGATGGTATAAAAAAAGCAGTCATAAAATAGGAGGAAAATGATGGAAAATATTAGTTTTGAAGAAGCAATGAAAAGATTAGAAGAAATTGTTGCTGCTTTAGAAAATAACCAGGTATCATTAGAAAAGAGTGTTGATTTATTCCAGGAAGGAATTAAGCTTTCAAAAATTTGCAATGACAAGCTTAATGGCATTGAAGATAAAGTAGCCAAGATTCTAATTGATGATAAATTAGAAGATTATGATTTAAAGGATCAAAATGGATAATTTAATTAACCAAATCAACACTCGTTTAAATACGATTTTAAATAAATATCAAGATTCTAGAGTCAAAGAAGCAATGAATTATTCATTACAGGCTGGTGGTAAAAGAATCCGCCCTTTAATGATGTTACAAGTAATTCGCAGTTATGATAAAGACTATCAGCCTTATCTTGATATTGCTTGTGCAATTGAAATGATCCATACATATTCACTGATCCATGATGATTTACCCGGAATGGATAATGATGATCTAAGAAGGGGAAAACCAACTTGTCATGTCCAGTTTGATGAAGCAACGGCGATTTTAGCTGGTGATGGTTTATTAAATGAAGCAGTTAATATTATTTTAGATACAAACATAGAAAGTGAACTAAAAGTTGCGTTACTTAGAATTTTATATCAGGCAACGGGAATAAACGGAATGATTTTAGGCCAAAGTTTAGATATGAAATATGAAAAAATAAAAGCTAATCAACAACAGCTTGATTTGATTCATCGTCATAAAACAGGTGATTTAATTAGTGCCTCACTAGCAATGGGAGCTTGTATTGCCAGTGTTCAAGACCAGGAAACTTGGCGTCAGATTGGTTATAAAATTGGTCTTGCTTTTCAAATCCAGGATGATGTTTTAGATGTAGTAGGGAATAGTGCTATTTTAGGGAAAAATATAGGCAGTGATTTGGAAAATAATAAATCAACGTATGTAACTTTAATGGGAGTAGAAACTTCTAAAAAAATCATTGATGATTTATTTAAGGAAGCAATTGCCTTGTTATATAGTTTAAGGATCAATCATGGCTTAATTTTAGAAATTATTGATAAATTACAAAAAAGGTCAAATTAATGGATCTATGTAAGATTAAAGATCCAGCCTTTTTAAAAGAACTGGATATTGTTCAATTAACAAAATTAGCTCGTGATATCCGTAAATTCTTAATTAATAGCATTTCTAAGACTGGTGGACATCTTTCAAGTAATTTAGGGGTTGTCGAACTAACAATTGCCTTACATTATGTTTTTGATGCCCCAAGAGATAAGATCTTTTTTGATGTTGGTCATCAAGCTTATGTCCATAAAATTTTAACTGGTCGAGCTAGCCAATTTCCTACATTACGTCAATTCAATGGCCTTTCTGGCTTTCAAAAACGCTGTGAAAGTGAATATGACTGTTTTGAAGCGGGACATTCTTCAACAGCATTAAGCGCTGCCATTGGAATGGCTGTCGCTCGGGATTTAAATCATGATGATTATCAGGTTATTCCCGTAATTGGCGATGCCGCCATGGTTGGTGGTGAATCTTTAGAAGCGTTGAATCATTTAGGTTCAATCAATAATAAAGTAATTATTATTTTAAATGATAATCAAATGGCTATTGGAAAAAGTATTGGCGGTTTTGGTGATTTTCTTTCTTCAATTAGAATAAGCGGAACTTATAATAATTTAAAAGAAGATTACCGTAATTTAACTTCTCATAATAAACTAGGACACATGGTCTTTAATGTATCTAAACGAATCAAAGATTTTATTAAACATGGTTTGATCGATGATACGATTTTTGAAGATTTTGGCGTGGAATATTTAGGACCGGTAAATGGTCATAATTTAGATGATTTAATTAGAGTATTAAATCTTGCTAAAAAAAGTAAATCTAGTGTTGTGGTTCATGTCGTAACTAAAAAAGGCCGGGGTTATAAATATGCTGAAAATGATAAAGAAGGTAAATGGCATGGAATCGCTCCATTCAATGTTAAAGATGGTACTTTAAAAGGAGTAAAAAATAATCGAAAAGTAAGCTGGTCTAAAATTGTTGCCGATCATATTGAAACTAAGATGAAAGATGACGAGGATATCGTTGCCATTACTCCGGCAATGATCCATGGTTCAGCAATGGACAGTTTATTTGCCCATTATCCAAAGCGCTGTTTTGATGTAGGAATTGCCGAAGAACATGCGATGACGTTTACTTGCGGCTTATCTTTAGCTAAGAAAAAACCGTTTATTTCTGTTTATTCATCGTTTTTACAGCGCGCTTATGATCAATTGAATCATGATATTGCTAGAATGGATCTTAGCTGTTTAGTTAGTGTTGATCGCTGCGGTTTTGTTGGCAGTGACGGTCCTACTCATCACGGCGTATTTGATATTGGTTTTTTAAATCAACTACCTAACGTGATTATTTGTAGCCCTGATAACAGCCAAAATACAAAAAGATTTATTAATACATATTTAAAA
>NZ_JAGHEW010000220.1 GCF_017889095.1 Thomasclavelia sp.
GTTTACTATTATTGCATAGATAATTGGACTAAATATTAATTTGGGTAATTTTTGATCTTTAACATTAGGTATTACCAATGAAATAATAAAAGTTAACCCAATTACATACATCAATGAATAAATATATTCAATCATAAAATTAATCATATTCTTTCCATCACTTTCATAATTAATTCAAATACATATTCCTTCTTTCTCCTACTAACTTCAATTTCTTCATTTATATGATTTAAAGTAATGATATTGCCTTTCATCTTTCTAACATTATCAATATTTATAATTTGATTTTTATTTACTAAAATAAACTGTTCTGGAAGAAGTGGAAATAATTCTTTTAATGGAAAATAACCAATATCTTCAATTCCATAAGTAAGATGGACAATCATGTGCTTTTGAACATATTCAATAAATAATACTTCCATCGGATTAAAACTATAGATTCCTTTTTTAGTTATAATTTTGATCTTTTTATTTTGACGCACTAATTTGATTGTTTCCGTTAGAACCCGATCAAAGTGTTCTTCCAACTGGTCTTTAAAAATATATCCAGCAACATTGATTCCAAATGCTTCTGCCATTCGATCATTGATACTTGTTATAAAAATTATGATAATATTTTTATAACGAAGTTGTTTAGACAAGGCAATCCCATCTATTTCAGGCATATCGATATCTAGAAATAATATATCATAGTGTTTACTACAGTTAATAAAATCAGTTGGTCTAGTATATTTATCGATTATACAATTTTCCAATAATTTATTTTCTAAAATCAACTTATGTATTTTATCACAATAATAAATCTCATCATCTAAGATTGCAATTTCCATTTTTTATCTCCCTACATCTATATATATTATTTTAACGGTATTTTTCTTAAGAGATATGCAAAAAGCCCAAATCGGGGTAGAATGAAGCTAATTTATTATTGCGAAAATAAATATCTTTTTTATACAACTATGTATTATAATAACTAAGTTTGTATCTAACAAATTATTACTGTTTATTTATTTTTTGAAAATAAAAACACCTCAGAATAATACTCTGAAGTGTAATTATTTTATTTATTTTTTAAATCAGAAGCATCGAAAGCTTTGGCAATTGCCCCACCTGGAGCAACCATTGGGAATACTTTATCATCTTGATCGATGATACATTCGATTACCACTGGTCCATCACATTCCATTGCTTCTTTGATTGCTGAATCTAATTCTTCTTTAGTAGTAACTTTAATTGCTTTGCAGCCTAAACCTTCAGCAACTTTACAGAAATCTACTTTATCAGTTAAGATCGTATTTGAATAACGTTTACCATAGAATAAAGTTTGCCATTGACGAACCATTCCTAATACATGGTTATTCATGATTACCTGGATAACTGGAATATTATAACGACTTAAAGTAGCTAATTCATTCATATTCATTCTAAAGCAGCCATCACCAGCAATATTAAATACAGTTTTATGAGGATTTCCTAGTTTAGAACCCATGGCAGCTCCCAAGCCAAATCCCATTGTTCCAGCCCCACCAGATGAAATTAATTGACGTGGCCGTCTAAATTTATAATATTGTGCTGTCCACATTTGATGTTGCCCTACATCAGTACAAATGATTGCTTCACTGTTTGTAAGAAAATCAATTCGTTCAATAATGTATGGTCCCGTTAACCCATTATCTTCATAAGATAATGGATATTGTTCCTTTAATTCTCGAATTTCTTTTAACCAGTGTGGATGGTTTTGTCTTGTTAGTTTGGCATTAAGTTCTTTTAAAACACTTTTAGCATCACCAACGATTCCTAAATCAACAACCACATTTTTATTAATTTCAGCAGCATCAATATCAATATGAATGATCTTAGCATCTTTGGCAAATGATCCCGTATCTCCAGTAACACGATCAGAGAAACGAGCACCTACTACGATTAACAAATCGCATTTACTAACACCAAAGTTTGAAGCTTTGGTACCATGCATTCCTAACATTCCCGTATAACGAGGTCTAGTAGTATCAAAAGCACCTTTTCCCATTAATGAATCAGTTACCGGCGCATCTATTTTTTCCGCAAATTCTTTAATTTCAGCAGCGGCATCACTAATGATAGCTCCACCCCCAACAAAGATAAATGGTTTTTCACTAGCTTCTATCATTTTAATGGCTTCATCTAATTCTTGATTGCCATAAGTATAACGACGTGGTTCGATCACTTCAGGTGTTTGTGGTTCAAATTCAATCGTAGCTGCTGTAACATCTTTAGTAATATCTACTAATACCGGTCCTGGTCGACCTTCTTTAGCAATCTGAAAAGCTTTGCGAATAGTTGGTGCCAAATCTTTAATATTTTTAACAATAAAATTATGTTTAGTAATCGGCATAGTCACACCAGTAATATCAATTTCCTGAAAGCTATCACGTCCAAGTAAAGATACCCCAACATTAGCAGTAATAGCAACGACTGGTGAAGAATCCATATACGCTGTAGCAATTCCGGTAACTAAGTTAGTTGCTCCAGGTCCTGAAGTTGCCATACATACTCCAACTTTTCCAGTTGAACGGGCGTACCCATCAGCAGCATGGGCTGCGCCTTGTTCATGAGAAGTTAAAATATGATTGATTTTATCTCTGTATTCATATAATGCATCATAAACATTTAAAATTGTTCCCCCTGGATAACCGAAAACAGTGTCTACACCTTGTTCGATCAAACATTCAGCAACAATTTGGGAACCTGTTAATAACATTTAAATACCTCCCTCTATTTATTTTTTTGTACTTCTAAAATAGCTCCACGATCACCTGAAGTTACCATTGCTGCATATCTTGCTAGATAGCCAGTAGTTACTTTTGGTTCTCTTGGTTGCCACTTAGCTTTACGTTTTGCCATTTCTTCATCAGAAATTTTTAAATTAATTTTATATTCAGGAATATTAATTTCTATAATATCGCCTTCTTCGACTAAAGCAATCGGACCGCCTACGGCTGCTTCAGGAGAAACATGTCCAATCGAAGCCCCACGAGATGCCCCAGAAAATCTTCCGTCAGTAATTAGAGCTACTGTTGATCCTAAGCCCATCCCAGCAATTGCAGAAGTTGGATTCAACATTTCGCGCATTCCTGGTCCACCTTTTGGTCCTTCATAGCGAATTACAACAACATCTCCATCTACGATCTTTCCACCTTTAATCGCTTTAATTGCATCTTCTTCACAATCAAAGACTCTTGCCGGACCGCTGTGTTCCATCATTTCTGGTACAACTGCTGAACGTTTTACAACACTGCCATCAGGTGCTAAATTTCCTGATAAAACAGCTAATCCACCAGTTTTACTATATGGATTTTCAACTGTACGAATTACTTCAGGATCAAAGTTAACTGCATCTTTAATATTTTCACCTACTGTTTTACCAGTAACAGTCATACAATCAAGATTTAATAAATTCAATTTACTGATTTCTTTCATTACTGCATAAATACCGCCTGCTTCATTCAAATCTTCCATATAAGTAGGTCCAGCAGGTGCTAAATGGCAAAGATTTGGTGTTTTTTCACTTATTTCATTAGCAAATTTTATATTGAAATCAAAACCAATTTCATGAGCAATAGCTGGCAAATGTAACATTGAATTAGTTGAACATCCAAGTGCCATATCCATCGTCAAAGCATTCATCATTGATTCCTTAGTGATGATATCACGAGGACGAATGTCCTTCTTTAATAATTCCATAATTTGCATTCCAGCACGTTTAGCTAATTTAATTCTTTCAGAATAGACAGCCGGAATAGTACCATTTCCTCGAAGCCCCCTTCCTACCACGTCAGTTAAACAGTTCATTGAATTTGCTGTATACATTCCAGAACATGAACCGCATGTTGGACAAGCATGGTTTTCATAATAACGAACTTCTTCTTCATCAATTTTACCGGCACTATAGCTTCCTACCGCTTCAAACATTGATGATAAGCTAGTTTTTTTACCATGTACGCGCCCTGCCAACATTGGTCCCCCAGAAACAAAGATTGTTGGTATATTGATTCTTGCAGCTGCCATCAATAATCCAGGTACGTTTTTATCACAGTTGGGTACCATAACCACGGCATCGAATTGATGAGCTAAAGCCATTGCTTCAGTACTATCAGCAATTAAATCTCTAGTTACTAACGAATACTTCATTCCAATA
>NZ_JAGHEW010000022.1 GCF_017889095.1 Thomasclavelia sp.
GGTTAGGAAAAAACAGTAATTTTCTAACACTTTTTCAGTTTCACAGAAACACCCGGCTGTAATGATATACGTACAGGCTGGGTGCTTTTGATTTTCACCTAAACGAATCTAAATTCCTATATAATAATAAAAAGCCACCTACAGTGACTTTTAAACTTTTTGATTAATACATAATTCCACTACACCATCTAACATATAAACACTTGGTTCTTTAATATAATAAAAATCGGGTAAAAATTCTTCATCAATAAAAGATAAAAGTGTCTTTTTTATCTCGTTTAAATCAGGTGTCATTGGTGAATAAATAGCTACTGCCTCTGGTCCAATAATTGTAATTGCCGGCAGTAAAGCCTTTGTAACTAATTCGAGCATACCAAATTGATTCCATGCCAGCTTATAAATATCATTTGATAATTGCATTCGTTTCATATAATATTTCACTTCACCAGCAATTCCATTTTTCCCTTTAATTACCTGCCCATTAGAAATAATTCCCTGTCCACCATTTCCAAACCCAAATGGTTGTGAATGGTAAATGATATTTTGATATTCAGGATGTTCTAATGAAAAACCAGCTACGGCAGCATTGGCATTATTATAAACAAAAACATCAATATTATATTTATCTTCAAAATCTTTTTTTATATCTATAACTTTGCCATTTGCAGGTTCAATTAAATGTTTTTCATCTTTAACAATACCTGGTGAAGCAATTCCAATTACATCAATATAAGTATGCTTTAATAAAACAGTATCTATAATATCATATAAATCATAAATATTCATTGACGGTTTAATAATTTGATTGCTGTCAATAATTTCACAATTATCGTATAAGCGATAATAAATTCGGGTTTGTTCTTTACTGATCAAAAGCACGATCGATAAAATTCTTTTTGTATACTCTTGACAACAACTACATTTTTCTTTATTCTCTTTTTCTTTCTTATTTTGATTAAATGTTTCTAACTCACTTTGAATAAATTTTAGCGTTGATAAAGCATCATACGACGCAAAAAACGCGGTAGGAATCTGGCAAACTAATTTTTCAGGTAGACTTTCTTGTAATCTTTTAAGCATATAACCAATTTGTGGTGCAATTAAAATTACATCATAATTATTAGCTTCTTCGTAAATACTTAAATAAGATACAGCATTAAAATGATAATCTAAACCTAACATTTCAGCTACTGAATTTAAGTTTTCGGCAAACATTGAAGTAGTCAATCCCGCTGAACATGATAATAATACTTGCAACGTTTTCTCTTCTTTTAAATTAATCAATGTTTCCACCATTTCATCATACAGCTGTTTAGAATGAGCCTCATCATTTAATTCAAAATGAAGATAAAATTTCACAGAATCATCTTTATAAGAAATAATTTTAAATTCAACAATTTGATAAATATCAACTTCTATAAAGCTAATTACTGCTTCGCCATAATCAGTAACTAGTTTAATACAATCATCACTGTCTACTACAACATTATAAGGTACATTTTGATGATCTTGAATCCATTCTTTAAAATTAAAATCTTGTATTTTAGCCATATTACTCCTCTTTTCTACTATCGAATAAAATTTGTACGTTTAAATTCTTCTTTTTCTGGTAAACCATACTTTTCTTTGCCATCATGAATACATTTTATTAAAAATGACATATTTCTTGCTAAAACTCGCATAGTTTGAAGTCCTTCTTCATCTTTTGAAGCTTCCCCACTTTCACGACCATGAATTCCATTCCAATATTGTGATGAAGCAATCGGCATTCCGGAGATGGCAAAAAACTTGTTAATTTCATCATAAGTCGCTGAAATGCCACCTCTTCTAGCAACAACAACACTAGCCCCAACTTTCATCGTTTTATCTACTGGAGTACTATAAAATAATCTAGTCAAAAAAGCAATTAAAGTTGCATTAGCTGAACCAAAATATACTGGTGTACCAACAACAAGACCATCACAATTTGCAAATTTTTCAGTCATTTCATTAACAACATCATTGATTACACATTTTCCATAGCCATTTTTACAAGACATACAGCCTAGACAGCCCCGAATATCTTTATGACCAAGATGTATAATCTCCGATTCAATTTCATTTTGATCAAATATTTTGACCATTTCATCTAAAGCAATTCTAGTATTCCCTTTTCCGTGGGGGCTACCATTAATTATTAACACTTTCATTTTTCTACCTCCTATTGATGATTAGCTTTGACAATCTCTTTTAATGAAACAAAGGGATGTCGATAGCGTGCTTGATTATTTTTATCTTCTTTTAAATCAATAGCTTTAAATGGACAATTATGTACACAAGCTAAACAAAAATCACATTTACTATTTAATCGTTTTGCTTTGCCATCAACTATTTCAATATTACCAATTGGACAAACCTGCTTGCAAATATTACAGCCAACACAACGATTTGACATAATGATTGTTTCACCATTATTTAAATAGGGCTGCTCTTTAAATTTTTGTTGAACTTGTTCATATAATTTTTTAGCTTCATCATCAGGTTTTGGAATAAAATGGACCTGATTAGACAAATTAGTCTTAGCTTTTTTTAGCTGTTCATCAACTTTTTTATCCAAAGCTATTTCTTTTTCCATATCAAATGCTGGTAAATAATTATCAACCATTTTGATAGTTTGAATATAATCAACTTTAAGATTATTTGTTTGACAAAAATTCTTACTCCAAGACGTAGCAACACTATCGTTACTTCCATAAGTTAATAACAAATAAAAATAATCGGTTTCAAAATTAGCTTTTTCAATAAACCTTCTAACTGCTTTTGGTAATTCACCAGCATAAATCGGACTAACAATGCCAATTTGATTTGCCTGATAGTTTAAGTTATCTTTTTTTAACTCTTGAGGAATACTATATATTTTAGATTCAATCTTTTTAGCTACATATAAACAATTTCCAGTGGCAGTAAAATAAAATAACATTGGCTTTTCCTCCTTTTTTCACTTATAATTTTAATCAAAGAAAAAAAATAAGTACAATAATAATATTGAAGTCTACTATAATGAATATGAATAGTGAAAAGAGGAGTTAACATGAGTATTGAATTAGAACAATTAAAACACCTAGTTGCTTTTTATGAGTTTAAAACACTTTCTAAAGCCGCAACAGAATTACATATTTCCCAGCCTGTTTTAACTAAATCAATGAAACGAATTGAGGAAGAATTAAAAATCAAATTGTTTGAACGATCAAAAAACAAGATTATTTTTAATGAAACTGGCCTTTTAGCCGTTGAACTAGCTAAACGATTATTAAATGACTATGACAATATGAAAAAACAATTAATTGATTTTGATAAAAAACAACATACTTTTGCCATTGGTTCTTGTGCTCCCGCACCTAGTATTGTTTTAAATCAAAAAGCAATGCGTTTTTTTCCCGAAAAATCTATTTCTAGCGAAATCAAAGATAATAATAGTTTAATAGCCGGTTTACAAGATCAGACATACACCGTAATTATTATGCCTTATGACATTGAAGACGACCAAGTTGGCAGTATTCCTTTTATGGATGAACAACTTTATTTTTCATTACCTTACGATCATCCTTTAGCTAAACAAAAATCCATTTCTTTAAAAGAAATGGATGGTCAAAAAATGTTGTTAATGTCCAATATCGGTTTTTGGAGCAGTATTTATCAAGATAAGATGGCTAATACTAAATTTTACATTCAACAAGATCGTAATGATTTCTATGATTTAATTGAACTGTCAACTTTACCTTCATTTACTTCAAGTTTTACAATGGAATATGATGGTATGCCTAAAAATAGAGTAATCATTCCTATTAGTGATAAAGAAGCTAAAGTCACTTTTTATTGCTGGTACTTAAAAGAAAATGAACATTCATTAGCATCATTTTTATATCATCTTAACTAATAAAAGCTATCGTTCGATAGCTTTTATTGCTTGATTTGTCGTTGCCAAAAATTAATCGCATCATCGATCCAGCCTTCACTAATTGTATTTAATCCTAGACCAAAGCCATGTTCCAAACCAGGATAACAATGAAATTCCGTTGCAATATTTAACTTACTTAATCGTTTTAATCTTGTTTGCATAACATTATAATCTGCAATCCAGTCATTAGTTCCGACACAAGCATAAGTTGGTCCATCATCTTTAGATACCCGATTGTAACCAGTATATTGCATGATTATCGCATCTGCCTGAGGGATGTGACCATCAAAATAGGAATTTAATATTTGTTTATTTCCTAAAGTTGCCGCCATTCTAGCCCCGGCCGAACCACCCCAAAGAGAATAATGCTTTGAATCAACTTCTAAGCTTTGATGATGGTGATAAATAAAAGAAATAGCTTTAGCTAGATCATCATAAGGATGATCGATCCGATAGATCAAGACAAATGCATTATAGCCTTTTTTACTTAAATGTAAAGCATGAGGAAAACTGTCATGTAAAGCCCCTACGTAAACAAAACCACCACCAGCATTACATAAAGCAAAGGGAGCATTCTTTTTTCCTTTGAAAAAAAATAGTCCGGTATTGTTTTTAGAAGGGTCTTTTAATCTTTCTTCCTTTGAGTAAATATGATAAAAAATTGGGTATTTTTTACTATTTTGATAAAGTGCTTCTATTACTTCAATTGTTTTTTCAACATAAATATGACTATAC
>NZ_JAGHEW010000402.1 GCF_017889095.1 Thomasclavelia sp.
TAGAATACTCTACGAACAAATATTTTTAATTAGTTACGATAGCATTCTAACATTTTTTGTTTAAAAATGGTAGTAAAAAATTATAATAGTTAAAAATGTGTAATTTTTTTCAATAAAAATGCTAAAAATTACCCTTTTTTTCATATTTTTTATGCTATTAATGGTCAATTTTTTGGTCAATTGGTAATAAGTGGGGTGGGAATATGATATAACATTTAGCTACTGTAGAGATTTTAAAATTGGCTAATTTATTTTACTGTTGATTAAAAGTTAAAAATTGAAAGGAGTACAAAGATGCCTAGAAGAGGAGAAAATATTTTTCATCGCAGTGATGGTAGATGGGAAGCAAGATATGTTAAAGGGATATCGCTTGATAATAAAAAGATATATGGTAGTGTTTATGGGAAAACTTATACAGAAGTTAAATCTAAGAGAAATGAAGTTTGTTTAGCGATAGCTAAAAGGTCTTTTATCAATAGTAAAGATACAATGGGATTTTATATTAGAGAATGGTTGAAAGTATATAAAGTACAGTTTAAAATGTCTACTTATGTTAAATATTATAATGCAATTGATAGTTATTTATTGCCGTATTTTAATGATATTAAAATACGGGATTTAAATAATCATCATATTGAAAGTTTTACTGCTGGTTTATTAAATAAAGGTAAAAAGGGTAAGCCTTTAGCAGCTAAAACGGTTAAAGATATTTTGTCGATCTTGAAAGGAATTTTTAAATTTATTGAAACTGAATATAATATTAGTTTGAATATAAATATTGTTTATCCGCGTAATCCTAAAAAAGAAAGCAAAGTGCTTAGTAAAAATGAGTTTGCAAGATTAAATCAAGTTTTATTGCATGATATTGATCCTTGTAAGTTTGGGGTATTAATTGCGATGACTACCGGAATTAGAATTGGTGAATTATGTGCTTTAAAATGGGAACATATTAATATAGAAGAAGGTTATTTATCAATTGAAAAAACAATGCAGCGAATCAAGAATTTAGAATCATTGACACCAAAAACAATTATTATTGAAGAATCTCCTAAAAGCCAGACATCAAATCGTTTAATTCCGATTCCGGAAAATTTAATACCGTTATTTAAACATTTTCAATGTAAGCCACATTGTTATCTTTTAACCGGAAAACCTGATAAATTTATTGAGCCAAGAAATTTAGAAAGAAAATTTAAAAAATACGTAGAGTTAGCAAAAATTGAAGAAATTAATTTTCATACACTAAGACATACTTTTGCAACTTTATGTATTGAAAATGGTTTTGAAGTAAAATGTTTAAGTGAAATTTTAGGGCATAGTGGTGCTCAAATTACTCTTGATCGCTATGTTCATTCATCTTTTAGGTTAAAAAAGGAGTCGATTAATCGCTTTTCAAAATCACTCATTTCTTGTCTATAAATTTGGTCAAGTCTTAGAAAATGCTTGTTTTATCAAGCATTTTTTAATGTTGTCTTAGATTATTCTACTCTACGATATTTTTA
The DNA here is from genome assembly GCF_017889095.1 of Thomasclavelia sp. Taxonomy (GTDB): domain Bacteria; phylum Bacillota_I; class Bacilli_A; order Erysipelotrichales; family Coprobacillaceae; genus Thomasclavelia. Next base: position 1,503 of record NZ_JAGHEW010000402.1, read on the forward strand.
TTATTCCCAGCTTTTTTATTTACAAACAAAAAAAGGCAAAATCGTATTTTATAACACCAATTAAAATACTAACCTTTACCTCTATAAAAGCTATCAAAACATAAGTATATTCTTATTATCAGGGAGGTCTTTCACCCTCAACCATTTTAATAGCTTCTCAAAATGATCAATATACTATTCACTTATAATATGATGATAACACAAAAGACCATTTTGGTCTATATCACATTCTTTAAATAATTCAAAACTAATCATTTAAATAACTAATGATAATGCTATAAAATATATTACATTCAATGCATACTAAAAGAAATATATTACACAATTAAGAAAGAAAATAAAAACTTACTTTTCAACAAAGAATCACTTGATTTTTGATGATAAATATGTAATTATATAAGTGCAATTAGATATTCCAAATGAAAAGGATGAGCCGTCA
>NZ_JAGHEW010000221.1 GCF_017889095.1 Thomasclavelia sp.
ATTTAACAGTTAATAATGCAATTTTAAAAATAATGGGGAGAGATGAAGATGAATAAAATAGCCAAAAAATATATCAAGGAATGTAAACAAACATTTCCATTTATCACTAAAAAAGAAAAAGCTTTTTTTAAACGATTAGAAGAAAATTTAGACGAGCATGAAGGAACATACCATGAAATATGCAGCCAGTTAGGAACTCCTAAAGAAGTAATGATTTCATATTTTGATAACTGTGAAGATGAATATGTAATAAAAAAAGCAGCTACCAGATCAACGGTAAAAAGAGGTATGTTAGTAATAATGGCAATGGTTTTAGCTGTTTGCCTGCTAACAATATACTATAATCAAATGATTTATAGAGAATATAAAAACTCTAGAATCATCGTTGAAGAAACCATTATTGAGGAGGAATAAATATAAATTTCTAATTAGCTTCTTTACATCAATTTAAAGCAAAAATAACATAAAATCTTTAATTAAAAATGCCAGAATACTCTGACATTTTTTTATTCAATCATCCCACCATGATACAAACACTCATATATTTTAGTTTCTTGATAAAAGATTACTTCTTTGCCATAAAAAAACTCAATTTTGCCTTCAACACTATTATAATAATGAAAATCCCCTTTAGAAAATCTTTCTGGTCCTCTAAACGGCTTATTTATAGGAACTTGTTTTAAAGCTGCTTTTAAAAAATCACCATCGAATCGTTTATCTAACACACGACCATAATAATTCATTGACCAAATTGGCAAATCATTTACATAAACCACTTCTTCACCAGAAAACTTTGATGCACCTACAAAAGAATCTAAATATTTATATTTGTCTTCTGTATATAAATAATCATGAGATGAACTTCTTGATGATTTAATTTTACCCTTTTTATTAGCGTAAGTTTCTTTTTTTGCAGTAACTAAAAAATAGGCAAGATCATTAGTTTCATTTGGATTTTCTTTAAAAGTGATACAATCATCATCTTTGATCAGGCTATCAATCGTTACTCCAAATAGTTTTGAAATATCAATTAAATATTCAATTCCTGGAATTACTATTCCTGACTCCCATTTAGTAACCATTTGTCTAGAAACGTTTAAGTGAGCAGCTAAATCTTCCTGTGACATCAGATTCTTTTTTCGATAATATTTTAATTTTTCATTAAACATTCTTTACTACCTCCACGAATTAATTATATGATAGTCTTAACTATTTCACTAGCAACTAAACCATACAAAAATGCTACTATTTAGTTAGTGGGAATTGACAAATATAATTTTAAAAGATAAAATAACAGATGTTATATAACAAATGTTATTATAAAGGAGGAAAATATTATATGCCACCAAAAGCTAGAATAACTAAAGAATTAATTCTTGAACAGGCCTTTGAAATTACTAGAAACGAAGGAATTGAATATCTTAATGCGCGCTCGCTTGCAAAAGCACTAGCATGTTCAACTATGCCCATTTTTAAAGTTTTTAAAGATATGAATGATTTAAAAGGTGCATTAAAGAAGATGATCGATCAATACTATGATCATTTTATTAATCAGTATCTTGATAAAAGTAATTATCTTTTTTCAATTAGTTATGCTTATATTAATTTTGCTTTACATGAACCCAAATTATTCCAAACTTTATTTATAACCGAGTTTATTCAAACTCGTTCAATTGATGAAGTTATCAACTCATCATGGAACCGGGAAACCATTGAAGCTAGTGCAAAGCAGTATCAAATTTCTATTAGTGAAAGTGAAGCTCTTTATCGTGATATTCGCTTTTACGCCCATGGCATTGCCACACAAATTTATGGTGGTAATATTGCATTATCTAAAGAAGAGATTCAATCTTTATTAAATAATGCAATTACAAAGTTTTTAACATGAAAAATATACAAATAATCAAAAAATATTTTATTGTAACTAAAGCTAATTACAAAATCACTTTATTATTAATCATTACTTCTCTTTTAAGTAATGGTCCTTATATGTTTACTAGTTTATTATTTAGTTTAACGATCAATTTTTTAGCTAAACAAAATAGTCAAATGGTAATACTAACCATGATGATTTATTTTATCTTAAAAATCATTTCTAAGATTTTTAGGATCATCAATTATCAGTTAGAAAAAAAGTTCCATAATGATATTTATCAAAAACTGCATAATTTGATGATTGAACAATTAGACATTGTTGATTTGGATTATTTTGATTGTCATAGTAAAGGAGAAATTTTAAATATCGTTAATAACGATATAAAAATACTAGCCGAATTTGGCAGTTGGTTATGTAATGCTATCTTTTTGTTGATTAATTTTTTAGTATCAATTGTCATTTTAAGTCAAATTAGTATTGGTTTGATGATTTTAGGATGTCTTGTTAATGGGATCGTCATCTATATTTTAAATATTTATAATGAACAATTTGAAGTATTAACCAAACAAGGAAAGATCAAAGCTGACGATGAAATGCAGTTTTATAGTGAATTATTATCCGGTTTAAAAGATATTAAAATATTTAATTTTCTAGATAAGTTACATCTTAATTATCAAAAACTTAATCAAGCTTATTTAAAGATTCATGATCTACAAATAAACAATAAAATCATCAGTAATATTATTAGTCCTAGCATTACGATGGCTACGGAAATAATTTTGATGATTTATGCCTGTTACAATTGTTTAGCTGGTAATTTTGAAATCGATACTGTTTTAATCATCCAGTCTTATTTTGGTACTTTATTTAGTTCATTGAGTGATTTTATTGCTACTTTAGGTGATTTGCGAATTAAAAATGTTTCAATTGAACGTTATCGTAATTTTATTTCATTGGAAAAGAATAATTATCTTGAAAATCAAAATGAACTAACAATTTCTAATTATCAGATTGATTTAATTGATTTATGTTTTGCATATAACAACAATATTATTTTTAATAATTTCAATTTAACGATCCAGCCAAATACATTAAATGCTTTAGTAGGTGCTTCAGGAACTGGTAAATCAACGTTATTCAATTTATTATTAAGATTTAAACAAATTCAACATGGTAAAATCTTAATCAGTAACCATTCAATTGAACAATATTCAAAAAAACAATATTCTAAAATTATCACTTGTGTTTTACAACAGGCTTATTTATTTAACTTATCGATCTATGAAAATTTTGCTTTGATCAATCCCGATTTAAACAAAATCAAAGAAGTCTGTAAACAAGTAGAAATTGATGACTTTATCATGTCTTTACCTGATCAGTATGATACAATTTTAGACAGTGATGCCACTAATTTATCAGGCGGTCAAAAACAAAGAATAGCAATCGCCAGAGCATTATTGCAGGATGCTAAAATATTACTACTAGATGAAATAACCAGTGCTCTTGATGAAAAGACTTCATTACAAATATTTAATACTTTAAAAAAACTGGCTAAAAATCATACTATTATTGTCATTTCTCATAAACCAAATGAATACAAGCAATGTCAAAATATCATTTATTTAAATAGCTAGTTAAAAAGGATAAGCACCCGCTTATCCCTTATAATTTTTGACCATTAGATGCAATTACTTCTTTATACCAGTTAAAAGAATCTTTTTCGTAACGTTTAAACGTACCTTGACCATAATCATCAACATCTACATAGATAAAGCCATAACGTTTAGACATTTGTCCTGTTGAACAACTAACCAGGTCAATACAACCCCAAGGAAGATAGCCCATCAATTCTACTCCATCTTGAATTGCTTCTTTCATTTGAATGATATGTTCTTTTAAATAATCAATCCGATAATCATCATGTACCTGACCGTTTTCTAACTTATCTACTGCTCCTAAACCATTTTCAACAATAAACAACGGTTTTTGATAACGATCATATAACTGGTTTAAATAAATTCTTAAACCTACACTATCGATTTGCCAGCCCCATTCACTTGTTTTTAAATGCGGATTTAAAACTCCCATCGACATATTTCCAACCATTTTTAATTTTGATTTATCATTTACAACAACACTAGACATATAATAGCTTAATGCTAAATAATCAGCTGGATATTTTTTGATCAATTCTAGATCACCGTCTTGAATTGATAATTTTACATTTAGTTCTTTAAACATTCTTTTACTATAAGCAGGATATTCTCCTCTTAACAAGACATCTGCAAAAAATAATGATTGTCTTGATTGTTGTAATTGTGCTAAAACATCATCTGGATTACATGAATAGGGATAACTCAACTGTCCTGCTAACATCATTCCTATTTTACTGTCAGGAATTATTTCATGACAGGCTTTAGTTGCTAGAGCACTGGCAACAAATTGATGATGTGCTGCCTGATAAATATTTTGAAATCGATTAGGATCGTCAAAGTCTTCGTAAAATCCACCGCCTAAAGCTGGCATAATTGCCAGAGTATTAATTTCATTAAAATTCATCCAGTATTTTACTTTGTTTTTATAACGTTTGAAGATAGTTATAGCATACTTTTCGTATAAAGAAATTAATTTTCTACTTTTCCAGCCACCATAATTTTGAACTAAATATAATGGTGTTTCATAATGAGTAATCGTTACTACTGGTTTGATATTATATTTAAGCATTTCATCAAACAAATCATCATAAAACTGTAATCCTGCTTGATTAGGTTCTGCTTCAATTCCTTTAGGGTAGATTCGTGACCAGGCAATTGATGTTCGTAAGGCTTTAAATCCCATTTTTGCAAACAGTTTAATATCCTCTTTATAATGATGATAAAAATCAATCGCTTGATGACTCGGATAATATTTAGTTTTATCAATATCTTTACCATAGTATTCAAACCGTTCTTTACCAACTAACAGTGTATCTGCACTACAAGGCAATTTTCCATCACTATCATAAGCTCCTTCTACTTGATGAGCAGCAATTGCTCCACCCCATAAAAAATTTTCATCAAAAATAAAATCTTCCATCTTTATAATCGCTCCTTTTCTAATAACTATTATAAAGTAACGGAAGATCTATCTCCTTATCACTATTTACCGCTAAATTATCATTTTTTCACTATTAACTGATAGTTTGTTTATCATACTCTTTAAAGAAAGGATAATAACATAATATATCAACAATCAATATCCCAATACATAACAATAATCCTAAATAACTATGATTAGTCAACAATGCACCAAGAGGAAAAGGCATATAAACACTAATTTCACTGCCGGTTGGAAAAGGAACTATCGCCAGTAAATCCATAAAAAGATAACAAATCATTAAATTAAGCAAAGGTATTGACACAAAGGGAATTGCCAACAAAGGATTAAAAACAATTGGTAATCCATAAATTAACGGTTCATTAATATTAAATAATGAAGTAGCCAGTGCTAATTTTCCTAATGTTTTATTTGCAGGTGATTTAGATTTAAAAATCATTAATAAATTCAAACCAAGTGTTGCTCCAACGCCACCAATAAAGACCCAGGGAATTAAAAACCAGTAAGGATAAGGTGCTGGCAAGTTAGCTGCAAAAGCATTAATATTAGCATAATACATGGTTGTATAAAGCGGAAAAATCAAAGCATAAATAAGCTGTGAACCGTGGATTCCAATAAAATATAATAATGATGATAAAAATACATAAATAGCAAAGCCCCAAACACCCTTAGAAATTGGTTCTAACAGAAATAAAATCGCCTGATTTAAAAATGTAAAAATATTATGATAAACTGTTAAAGTAAATAAATATTTTATTCCTAGATAAATCGATAACATGATAATTGTCGCAAAAGAGAATTTCATTAACTCATCTTTAAACAATTTCGTAATTTTTTGATAGCCTAATGAAAATAACAGTGCTGAAAGCATTGCTACAAATACCCCCGATGAATTAAGAAACTGCAAATCAATTAAAGCAGTATAAATACTTTCTAGACCACCTTGGATATTTAAATCAATTGGAATTAATAATAAATAACACGCCAAACTTAAAAAACCGGCAAATAAACAATCCATATATCCTTTTCGAAAATGATAAGCAACCGCAAAGCTATAAAACAAACCAATTGAATTAGAAATAACTAAAACTGGTATTTCTAAAAAATCCTTTAGATTCGTTGCTGTTAGAAAGTTCTGATAACTATTTCCTAAAGGAAGTGATAATAATAAAGAAAAAAGTGCCTGAACGATCATCAATGAACTTAAAGCGATTGATGAATTGACTAAAACTTTGATCAAACGATGTTTAGATAATTTAGTTAAATAATAAAAGATTTGATCAAATGGTTTTTTTATTGTCTTAGAATTTGTCGTTTCATTTAAAAACTCAATCAATAAAGCACATTCCATCTTTCCATAAATACTTTCGGGAATAACTTTTACTTGTAAGCATTTTTGTTGTAAACGTTTTAAATATTCAATACTTGGTTTAGTCTGTGGCGCAAATAATACTATGTCATAATCACTAATACTTTCTTCTACAAAAGTTTCACTTAATGAAAAAAATTGATAATCTAAACTATTTTCTTGTTGATATTGATTAAGTTTACGAATAAAAATTTTACTAGTGATCCCGCCACTGCAGCAAATTAAAACTTTTTTCATAAAATTTGCACCAGCTCATCATAACTAGTAACTTTATTTAACATTGCTAGCCAGTCTTGATCCATGATCAAATCAATTATATGCTCATTGATAAACTCACTTTCTTCTTTTGAATTTTGATTACCACAAATAAGAAAAATATATTTTACATAATTATTTTGCCATAAAATACTTTTTTTCAAAGTCACTAACATAATAATAGATTCATCAGTACAAAGAGAAGTTGGATGGGGCATAGCCACCAGATTGCCTACTTCGGTACTAGATAATTCTTCGCGTTGATAGATTAATTCTTTTAAAGAAAAATCTAGAGTATAATTTTGTTCAATATAATCACACATATAATTAATAATTTCATTTTTAGAATTAAATGCCTGTTGTAATAAAACATTATCTTCTTTAAGAAACGATTGAATTGAAAAATTCTTAGGATTATTTTCAAGTTGAATATCATCAAACAGATTTTCCATATAAATAACTGGTTTATCTAATGAATATTCAATTTTAACGGTACTAATAATATAATCAATTTTATCAAGATCTAATTTTTTAAGTGAGGCAGCATCATAAACCTGAACATGACTGCTATCAAGATTAAATTTTTTCATTAATCGTTTTTTTAGCAATGAGGCTGTAGCCATACCTGAACTGCACACTACAACAATATTTTTACTATTCTTTTTTTCATCCAAGCGTTCAATCGCCATGCTATAATGAAGAGCCAGATAACCTAATTCATCATCAAGAATCTGTTTATGATATTGATTTAAAATCACATCACCAGCAATTACAGCACATTCATAGCCTTTAGCCATTTTTAATTTTATATCTTTTAAAATCGGATTGGGCATATCTAATCCATACTGAATTCTTACTAATAAAGGCATCATATGTAACGATAATAATGTAAATAATTCAAAGTCATCATTGAAATCATAACCTAATTTAGTTTTGATTTTCTCATTGATCAGGGTAATTATTTGTTCCATTTCATGTGATATTGCAGTTGTTTGATCATCTAATATCGTTAGTTTTTTTCCAAATAAATGAATTCTTACATATTCAATTTCTTCTTTAGGAAAAATAATTGAAAAATGATTTTCTAATTGTTTGACAATATCATTAGCAATAACATATTCAATCTCATTATCTTCAAAATCAAGACTAGAAGTACTAATCACTTGTTTTTCCTTGATTCTTTCAATTGCCACTAATAAATGAATAATTAAATTATGAAAACCTACATCAGTTAGTTTGTAATTATATTTTTGTAAGCTTTTTAAAACTACCTGTTTAATATATTGACAATATTCTTTATCAATATGATATTCTTTCATAAAAGAATCTAAATTAGTTTTCTTTTTTTGAATGCAGCAGCGAACAAAACAAATTCGTTTATCCATTTCCTTTCCTACTAATTTTAAACCGTGTGCCGGCTTAGAATTAATAGTCAAATTATATTTTGCAAATTTATTTCTTACTTCTTTAAAGATCCGATTCATTGAAGAACGACTAATCCATAATTCATCACATAAATCATCTAATTTAAGATAATCATTACTAAAAATAAAACGATTCATTATATAAGCAATTTTATCTTCTGTTTCGCTTGGTACAATACTTTTATGTTCTTCTAATAATTCTTGCCAATTATCCTGATAACCATCTTCAATTTCAATGCTGTAGCCACTACGAAAATGAGATTTTATTTTAATACCAATTGAACTTAAATTCTTTTTATTACGATTAATATCTTCCCTGATTGTTCGATTGCTTACTCCTAAGATACTGGCAAGTTCATCACTAGTCATCGGTTTAGTAGCTAAAGCCAGCTGCAATACGATATTAATTATTCTACCTTCTAGTTCCATTAACAAACCCTCCGATTTTATTTAATTATACACAATTACTAAAACAACAAAAAGAGGGTTACCCCTTCTTGTTGTTATTTATGCTAATTCTTGCTGTTCATTTTTTAAATTAATAGAATCTTGACGTTTGAAGAATGGATAATAAATCACCAAATCAATAGCAACTAAGACAACTCCCCAAATCAAACCAGTAATTGAAGCGTTATTTAAAGCTTGGAAAAAACCAAATGGCATAAATGAATTAATTGCAGCTCCCGTTGGTAAAGCAACTAAACCAATTCTTGTTACTATTGATGATAAGAATAAATTAACCATTGGACAAGCAATAAATGGTACTGCTAAGTTAATATTCATCATGATCGGTGTTCCAAACATTAATGGCTCATTAATATTAAATAATGAAGTTACAAACGCTAATTTTCCTAGTGTTTTAAAATGCTGTGATTTTCCTCTTGCTACCATTAATAGATTTAAAGCTAAAGTTGAACCTACCCCGCCAATTAAGGTATAACATAGGAAATTCCATTCTGGATATGGACATGGATTTCCAGCGGCAAAAGCTGATAAATTCGCTAAAGTCATTGCATTATAAACTGGTGCCATAGCGGCATAAGTTACCATTGTACCATGGACACCAAACATCCATAAAACATGACCTACTAAAGTATACACAACAAAGCCCCAGAATCCGCCACCAACATTTGTAAGTGGCTGTTGTAATAAAGTATAAATTAAATTTTGAGCTGTTTTAAATGAAGTATATGACAATCCTGTTCTTACTAACATAAAGACAATAAATACTAATCCAGCTGGTATCATTGTTTCAAACATATTAGATACATTAGGTGGCACCGAAGCTGGCATTTTTATTTTAATATTTTTATCCAAACACCAAACATAAATTCTTGCTCCAATAATTCCGGCAAACATTGCTAGAAATAAACCGGTTGCTCCAAATGAAGAAACTGGTAAAACACTACCAATTATTTCAGACACTTCATTTCCCGAAGCATCTAATAAAGTAGCTGTTGTTTCAAACGGTGTTAAAAGCAATAATGCTCCTAAACTAATCATCGCTCCTGAAAAAGGATTTTTCCCAAATTCTTTAGCTGTAAAATAACCTAAAGCAATGACTAAATATAGTGATATTAAATCACTAGTGATCATAACTGGAAAATTTAAGATATCAACTAATCCCGTATCCGTCAAAAAATTAGTATACCAGTCACCTAACGGTAACGAACGAATCAACATGAAAATTGATCCACCAATTGTTAAAGCACTTACTCCCATAAAGCTATCCATGATAATTCTGACATAGCGAGCATTAGTCAATTTATCAATATTTGGTATGACTTTTTCACTAAAAAATTGTTTCAATTTACTCATTATTTACTCCTCCCTTTCTTGATTAAATCATACCAAGTTATTTAAATAAGTTGAAATTCATTATTTTCACTCAAATTTTGATCTATTTGACATTTTATGAACTAGATATTAATTATTATATGGCTTTTTATTTTATATTTAAAGATAATTAAGTTTTCTCATTTAGATAATATGATAAAATATGGGTAATAATAGATAACGAGGTGAATTTATGGCAAAAGTTGTTTTATATGTAGCGATGAGCCTTGATGGCTATATTAGTGATTGTAACGGAAAAGTTGACTGGTTAAATGAACAGGAAGAAAATGATAGTTATGAAACTTTTATTCAAGACATTGATACGATCATTATGGGCTGGAATACTTATCATCAAATAGTTAGTGAACTTTCTTTAGATAAATGGATTTATGAAGATAAAACTACTTATGTGATTACTCATCGAAAGATGGCTTCGAGTAAATCGATTATCTTTACCGATGAAGACCCTGGTAATTTAATTAAACGAATCAAAAATCAAAATATTTGGATTTGTGGTGGTGCTAATCTTGTTAGTCAATTAATTCAAAAAGATTTAATCGATATTTATCATCTTACAATTATTCCGATCATTTTAGGTGACGGTATCGCTTTATTTAATCAATCTAAACGTCTTGATTTAAAATTAGCTGATACTAAACGTTATGGTAATATGGTCGAGATGATTTATTTTAGAAAATGAGCTGTTTAACTAACCTAACAAGAATGTATCTAACTAGATCCACCAAACCATTTCAATTTAAAAGTGAAGCTGATGACTTATTACCATATAATACATGTAATCAGCTTGGTTTATATGTTCATATTCCTTTTTGCAAGTCTATTTGCAATTTTTGCCCATATTGTAAAACTATTTATGACACGGAAAAATGTAATCAGTACATAAATGCCTTACTTGAAGAAATAACAATGGTAGCCAAACAATCACCTGATAAAAAAACAGTAACTAGTTTATATATAGGTGGTGGCACTCCAGCTTTAGCTATTGATCATCTATCAAAAATAATTGATACGATCAGCCAGTATTTTATCATCACCGAAGGAATTGGTATTGAACTGCATCCTGATGATGTAACAATTCCCTTATTAAAAAAATTAAAAGCAGCTGGTATAACTAAAATAAGTATTGGTATCCAGTCTTTTTTAAATAAATATCAAACAGTATTAAAACGAAAAGCAATTGATTTAAATAAGTTGCAAACTTCTTTAGCCAGTATTAATTTTGAAACAGTATCCATGGATTTTATATTTGCTTTGCCTGATCAAACCTTTAGTGATTTAAAAGCCGATATTGATATGGCTTTTAAGCTTGGAGCCAATCATATTGCCATTTATCCTTTCATTGATTTTACTTTTACTACTAGTAAAGTTAAAACAATGAAGAAAAAGAAAAAAAGACAACTGTTAGATCAAATAACTTTATATTGTTTAAAGCAAGGTTATCAGCGAACTTCAATTTGGACCTTCGCTAATAATAAAAATGCCTTGTATTCTTCAATGACTCGAAATAATTTTTTAGGCTTTGGTACTTCAGCAACTACATTATTAAATGATCAATTTAAGATCAATACTTTTTCAATCGAAGAATATTGCAACCGAATTAATCATAAAAAATTACCAACATCACTTACTCTACGTTTTACCGTTAGACAAAGAATGATTTATTATTTATTTTGGAATGCTTATGGCATGGAGATAAACAGTGATGATTTTAAACAGTTTTTTAATGTATCTTTAAATAAAATGTATGGATTAGAATTAACGATTGCGCGTATACTTGGGTTTTTAACTAAAGAAAACAATTGTTATAAACTAACTTTAAAAGGTGCTTTTTATTATCACTATTATGAAAATTTTTATACTTTAGCTTATATTGATAAGATGTGGGGATTATTAAAAGATGAAGCTTTTCCAGCTAAAATGGATCTATAATAAAAACGTGGAAAAAACCACGTTTTTATTATGGTAACGGTTTATCGCTTGCTAAATAGAGATCATACCATTGTTGTCTAGTAAGTTTTACATCTACTGCTTTAACTATTTTTGTTAAATGTTCAGGTGAAGTAGTTCCTGCAATTGGCTGCATCTTAGCTGGATGTCGTAATAACCAGGCAATCGCAATTGCCGTTTTATCAACATGATAAAGTTGTGCCAGTTTGTCTAGTTCATCATTTAATTTTTGATAATCAGGATTATTGATAAATGTCCCTTCAGCCCATGAAGCTTGTAATACACTCCAAGGCTGGATCAAAATATCATTTAAACGGCAAAAATCTAAAACCCCACCATCTTTATCCTGAGCCCAGGCTTCTTTCATATTCATATTTAAACCGGCATCAATCATTACTGAATGAACGATCGATAATTGTAACTGATTAATAATCAATGGATATTTGCAATACTTTTGTAGTAATTTAATTTGATATGGGGTATGATTAGATACTCCAAAATATTTAACTTTTTTACTTTGATATAATTCATCAAAAGCTTCAGCTACTTCCTTAGGATCACATAAAGCATCGGGACGATGTAATAATAAAATATCCACATAATCACTATTTAATCGTTTTAATGATTCATTAACACTATTAATAATATGTTCTTTAGAAAAATCATATCGTTTACCTGGAACGATACCACATTTAGTTTGAATGATCATCTTTTGGCGATATTCAGGATGCATTTTTAAAACTTCACCAAATAGCATTTCTGATTTACCGCCACCATAAATATCGCTATGATCAAAAAAATTAATTCCTAAATCTAATGCTGTTTTAACCAATCTTTCTACCTCTGCGCCAGTTTTGTCAGCAATACGCATACAGCCAAGGGCAATTCTAGAAACTTTTAAATCTGTTTTAGGTAATTGAATATATTCCATGTCGCTACTCCTTATTATATTCTTTACTCTAATTCTAACAAATCTCCATTTAAATAAAAAGCTTTTTATCTTGATATTAAAAAAGATGTCCTGATAGACATCTTGAACTATTTATTTAGCGAAGAGTGTAGTTATAGGCAAGCGTAGATATAATATTTTTGATATTTAATTAAACCAGTTCAATATCCGCTCACATTTTATATTAAACTACTTTTTTAAATATCCAGTGACACTCTTCACGACAAGGTTATTATATACTTGTACGTATATGTTGTCAATAAAAAGAAGATGATTTTTACATCATCTTCCTATCTTTTATCCATTAATTTCTAAGATATCTTGATCAACATGATTTACTTCATCAAGATCTTTTAAAGTGATATGTTGACCACCAGTAAATACAACAGGTGAAACAACTGATTTACCATTTTTAATAACATAATCAATATCTACTTTAGCTAAAGCTTGACCAGCTTTTACTTGATCACCAACTTCAACATAGCTTTCAAAACCATTACCTTCTAATTGAACAGTATCCATACCGATATGAATTAAAATTTCAACACCATCAGCTGCTCTTTTTAAACCATAAGCATGTTTAGTTGGGAAAGTCATGATTACTTCACCATCAAATGGAGCAACAACTTTACCATCAGTTAATTCTACTGCAAAACCTTCTCCCATCATTCCTTGAGAAAATACTTGATCTTCAACTTTACTTAAAGGCATGAATTTACCTTTCATTGGACTAACGAATACCGCTTCACCGTTTGTTTCAACAACCATTTCTTGATTAGCAGCAGCTTCTTTTTTAGCAGCCCCTAATTTCTTTTTACCAACGATTAATGTTAATACAAATGGAACAACGATTGCCACTGCCATTGCAAGAATGAAATATACCCAGTATTCTGATTTAATTGAGATGATTCCTGGTAAACCACCAACACCAATACTAAATGCTTCTACCCCAGCACCAACTGAAATTACTGCTGCGATTGCAGAACCGATCATACCACAAACTAATGGGAATCCATATTTTAAGTTAACCCCGAATAATGCTGGTTCAGTAACTCCTAAATAACATGAAATACATGCCGGAACGTTAACTTGTTGTGCTTTTTCATTATCTTTTTGTAAAACTGTCATAGCAAGAACACTTGAACCTTGAGCAATGTTAGATAAAGCGATCATTGGCCATAAAATAGTTCCACC
>NZ_JAGHEW010000222.1 GCF_017889095.1 Thomasclavelia sp.
CTCATCCTTTTCATTTGGAATATCTAATTGCACTAATATAATTACATATTTATCATCAAAAATCAAGCATTATTCATTCTTTCTCAATTTTTTTATACATAAAAACTAAACTATCTTTAATCTCAAAACCATTTTTTTGATAAAAGTCTACACTATAAAAATCACGTCCTGTAAGTAAAGTAAAATAATCAACTTCTTTTAATTCCTCAGCTACTGCATTCATTAGTTTACTGCCGATTCCTTGTCTTTGATAATCAGGATCAACATAAAAATCCTCAATCATCAATTCTAAGGTATCGACGTAAGTAACTAAACGGCCACACAAAACACCAACTATTCGATCATCTTGTTTTAAGACATAACAGCGTGTATAGTTACCATCATCTAATTGTTCAATGCGCTGATAGGCTTGATGATAATCCCAAGTTTCATTCCAAGGCGGATTTTTAAAAGCTTTCATCATTACTCTGGCAATCTCATCATAATCATTACAATTTACTTTTCTAATCATCTTTTATTTATCCTTTTTAATCAATAGTCTAATTGCTTCAATTGCAACTTTAATCGCCTGATCAGTATCATGAACTACGGGATTAGTTAGTCCCTGTTTTTCTCTTTCTTGATTAGCTACCGCTAAAAAAACTGCACCACAGCGTACTTTTAAATAACTAGCAACAGTAAATAATGTTGCTGATTCCATTTCCGAAGCCAATGTACCTAATTTTAGCCAGGCTTGCCATTTATTTTCTAATTCATAATTTACCGGTTTACTACCAGGATCATGTTGACCATAGAAAGAATCTTTTGACTGAACCACCCCAACATGAACATATTTATCACTTACTTGATTAGCTGCTTCAACTAACATTTGAGTAATTTGATAATTACTTACTGCCGGGAATTCAATCGGTGCATATTCCCTGCTAGTGCCATCCTGACGAATTGCGCCAGTTGCAATAACAATATCGCCACCTTTAACATCAATGTACATTCCCCCACAAGTACCAACCCGAATAAATGTATCGGCACCTACTTTTACTAATTCCTCCATGGCAATGGCTGCTGAAGGGCCACCAATTCCCGTAGAAGTCACACTAACTTTTACGCCATCTAATTTTCCAGTATAAGTGATATATTCACGATTATCAGCGATTAAAACTGGTTCATCTAAATACTTAGCAATCAATTTACAGCGTTTGGGATCACCAGGCATAATTACATATTTACCAACTTCCCCTTCGCCTACCTGGATATGATATTGCTTTCCATTTTCTGAATAATTCATTTTATCGCCTCCTAAGTTTAGATATCTTCATTATACCATCTTTTAGTTAAGGTAAAAACAGCTAGAAATGCTTATTAGTCTTTTTTAGAATATTTAATCATTAAAATCTTTACTAATGCAAAAAGTAATTCTTCTTTCTTAGAATTACTTTTCACTTAATAAATGATTAATACTCATCATCTAAATCAACAATATCAATGACTTCTAATTCATTAATATATTTTAATTTTTTCATTCCATCTATAAGTTTAATAGTTGTACTTTTACTTTGATGTTTATTATACGAATCACACCCAAAAAATAGTTCTCCTGTCATGTGATTAATCTTAAGTGTCATAGAACTATTACATATTGGACACTTTAAACTTTGATATCTAACCGATGTACTTTCAATCGGTTGATTTACTGCTAACAAAATTGCACAAACACTTTTTGCACCTTTTTCATAAAGAGTTTTAGCAATTTCTTTAATTGTAGATCCAGTTGTATACAAATCATCTAAAACGGCAACTGACTTATTTTCAACATTTGCGAACACTTCATACGCATTTTTTACATTTTGCAATCTAACATAAAAACTTTTCCCTTTTTGAACAAAATTTTTATTACATTTAATAATTTCTTGTAAAAGTATTCCATTATTTTTGGTTTTCTCTAGTTCCAAAGATTTGAAACGATTAAATCTAGCTTCTTCGATTTCATTTGGCTTTAATGGAACATAAGTTAAGATATCTATTTTTTCATTTTGATTAACGCGATAAATAGCTCTATCAAAATAATCATTAATCTGCTTTAATGGTTTCCTTTTAAATTCATTTAATGCTACTGATAAAGCATCATCTTCTAAAAAATGATGCTCTTTTGAATAATATCTTCCACCAAAATATAAATTTATATTTTTTCACTTCCATCATTCAACATTACTGATGAATGGCAATAAATTAATGCTTTTCTTTCATTACCTAAATTTGATGCATAAACTTCTGCACCATATCCTAAATGATCACCACTTAAAATTTTATTTAACTTATCTTCTCTAGCAAATGAAAAATCCGGTATATTTTTTAAATACTTTTCATCCATACTCCTTGCCAGTATTGTTCCAATATGATTTTGTATCATTTCTTTTAAAAAAATAATATTATTTGAAATGGCTATTATAGAATAAGACTCACACTTGGCTTTTTTCATTACTTCTTGTATAAGTTCAAAAATACCAGAATAAAAAATTATATTATCTTCAATTTCATTAGACTGCTGGTTAAATACTTTAAATACTTTTACATTTTCAAGAACGTTTTGATAAGAATAATCCAAATACTTTCGATCAAGAGAATCCCCATCTAATATGATTGCTTTTATATTATCACTGTCAGTCCATTTCCACATCACTTAATTCCTCCATATCTGTTTCATTAAATGTGTTTAAGAGAAGATCATTTTGATTTAATTTCTCAAGGACTTCTTTCAAATTTTTAAATGAATATGCTCCTTTAGAAATATATTTGTTAGGCCAACTAATCAACTGATTATTTAAAGCTGATTGAGGTATTAAGACATCTCTATTTTGTTTTAAAGCATAATCAGCTTGTTTCAATGCCCCACTTGTTTCTCCGGCTTCCATAATTATTGTTGCTATTGAAAGACCACTCATTACTCCATTACGAGTTGGAAAATTCCAACGTTGTACTTTATTGCATGGAGGAAATTGTGAAACAACTAATCCCTTTTTTTCTATTTCAATTTGTAAATCTTTATTTTCTTTTGGGTAATATTGATTAATTGGCGTTCCAATAACCGCAATTGTTTTACCTCCATGTTTTAACGCTGAAGTGTGTGCTGCAGTATCAATGCCTTTTGCTAACCCTGCATTTATTACAATATTTCTTTGTACTAATGATTTAACAATTCGCTCTGTTTTTTTCATTGAATCTGCTGAAGCATTTCTACTACCAACAACGCATACCGATTTTTCATTCAATAAATCAACATTACCTTTCAAAAACAAAAAAGGTGATGCTTCATTTGTTGTATTCAATAATCGCGAATAAATTTCATCTCCTTTTTTTGTAATAATCACGTCTCCATCAAGTAGGATAAAACTATTTTTTACCTTAATATATCGCTCATAAAATTCCTTTTCATTTGTTTGAAGTGTATTGGATAATAAAGGAATATTTTGAGTTAGTTTATTACTAAAACTAAAATCATGAGTTTCCTTAATTTGTTCTATAAATTGACTGGTTCTTCTATCATTTTGATTAAAATACTGTTGAATTGTATAATAAAGTATGACCTCTCTTACAAAGGAATTATCTATATTAAATTGATTCTTTTGTTTTTTTACATTAATATTTGATATATTAACAACTCGACGTTTGTCTAAATCACTTTTCAAAAAAAGCATAACAGATTTACTTATTTTTATTGGTTCTATTTGTTTATCATGAACAAGCTGATTTAACCTTTGAGTTGACACATTAAGATATTCCGCTGCTTCACTTGATGTATAAACATCTTTCATTAACTCTATTATCTCTTTTCTATCCATTATAACCACCCCTAATATAAAAATATTTTATCATCGCTCTTGATGATTATCAAGAGTAATTAAAATGCTTATTCACTTCTTCAACATTTCAGTAAAAAATATTTATAACTTCTTTTTTATACTATATAAATCTATTTAAATTAACTATAACTTAAAAAACTTCCTTTCCTGATAAAAATCCACAATTTCTTATATATTTAAAAATGCCAGAGCTAGCTCTGACATTTTTGCTTGTTTTAATTGTAATCATCTTCGATTGTTGAATCAACATCTTCTTCTGGTTCTTCTGGCGTATCTTCTTCATCATCACTGTAGATATCATTCATATCAATATGAACATCACTAAATTTATGACGACTTCTTAGATCCCAAGCATTTTCACCA
>NZ_JAGHEW010000403.1 GCF_017889095.1 Thomasclavelia sp.
TATAATTGATAACCATCAAATATAGAAAATAAATTACAAATACTAAAACAATCATAATAATCGTAAGATAATAAACATCAAAGAAAAAAGCAATTATGGCACCAATGACCATTAATAAATCAAAAATCATTATTTTTTTCATCCAGTTAGCATCAACTGTATATTTTTTTAAATACTTATATACTGAAACATCCGTATAATTATTTTTTACAACTATTTCTTTCATTGACAAAACTCCTTTATAATAAACCAATTATAGCACTCTTTTATCATTAAAAAAAGCTAGGAATATCCTAACTTTAATTACGCATTATATTCTTTTACTAAATATTTATCAGTTTTAAATTCAATATATTTATACTCTTGATACATACTGTTCACTTATTTCAACTATATGACTAGTTAGTATCAAAACAGTAATAAATAACAAAAATCTTGTTACCTGATACTAACGCGTTAATTCTATTGACCAAAATTGAAAAAAATTCATTTTTGGTCAATAGAATTACATTTCACTTTGAAAAGGTCCCCATTTTAAGATACCTATAATTAGCTATATAAATTATTATAATATTATTTTACGTATTAGTGAGCATTATTGGTAACTAAAATAAAATTGACACAGGGAATAAACTTATAACTTTGGTGATTTTCTATATGCACTATTAGAATTTGAACACTAATGATGATGTTTAAAATTAATCAATTTATTATTAAAAAAGTTAGGAATACCCTAACTTTAATTACGCATTATATTCTTTTACTAAATACTTATCAGTTTTAAATTCATATTCATAAATCATAAAACTTAAATTCACTAATAATAAAATACTACAAAGCCAAATCGCATGAATTCCATATAATGAACAAGCTAAATAAGAAAAAGCTACTCCAGTATGAAAACTAATTAAAGTACCGCCAAACACTTGTGCTTTTTGCAATTTTTCTTGACGTTGTTTACCATCTTCCATCAAAGCATACTCAGTTAACGATATAACTGTCTGTTTTATATTGTTGGTAGAAAAGATCGTTGAACTAGCATAGCCTAATGCTCCTTTAAAAACACACCATTGAAAAGCAGTAACAAAGAATATTGGATATAAAGATAACATTGGATCAACACTTTCAGGAATCATCCCGACAAATAATACTGCTAATAATTCTAAACCAATACATAAATATTTTAA
>NZ_JAGHEW010000395.1 GCF_017889095.1 Thomasclavelia sp.
TGCATCATTAAATCTTTATCTTCAGGTCTTGAAGTTGCTACCAGTATTGTTAAAGTTGCTAGAGCATCATTGTTAATTCTTTCTTTACCATCTTTATATAATGCTTGATTCTTTTCTAAAAAATATAAAAATACAGTTGCTCCTATCCTCTTATTTCCATCAATAAAACTATGATTTTTTACAATAAAATACAATAATACACTAGCTTTATCTTCAAGAGTTGGATATAAATCACTTCCACCAAAACTTTGATAAATAGTAGCTATACTACTTTTAAACGACTCATCTCTTTCAATTGCAAACAAATCACCTTGATTAGCGAATACAGTATCCTGGATTAATTTTATACATTCATCATATTGAATTATATAGATATCTTTTTGACCTTCAGGAACTTCTAAAGTATGATGATCATAATCATCTAATATTTTAAAACCTCTTTGATAAGCTTTTAAAAATTCTAACATAGAATCACTGGTTGGCAACTTCCCTCCAGCTTCTTTATACTGATCAAGCATTCTGGTAACATATTCAATATCCTGAAAATGTCTATCATTAACAACATACCCTTTTAATAGATATTCTTTAAGTATATTATTAGCCCATTTTCTAAAAAGAATACCTTTTTTAGATTTCACTCTATAACCAACTGAGATAATAACGTCTAAATTATAATATTTAATAATAACATTTGCTATTCTATCTTTCTCCGTACGAGGATCGTATCTTTTTAGTTGAGTTGCATTTTTTGCAACTGAACTACTTTCATCCAACTCGCCTTCACTAAAAATATTTGATATGTGTCTTGAAATTGTAGATTTGTTTTTATCAAACAGCTTACTCATTTGATCTAAAGTTAACCATACAGTTTCATCTTGAGGTGAAATAGTAACATCCAATACAAAATTACCATCTTTAAATTGAACGATTTCATTTTTTCTATTATACTTGCCATAATATCATCTCCACGTATTTAAATTTTCAGGTTAAAAATATTATAGCATTTACCTAATTTTATTTCATTGAATTAAAAATTTAAAAAGCTAAGCTTTCTATTTGCAAATTCTTTAACATATTTTTAAATCTTATGTCTACTCTTTTGTCTACTTTATAATACAATAAAACTTTTTTTGATTGACCACATCATACAGGAGGATGGTTTTTCTTTTAGAAAAACTATAAAACCATAACTTACAACATAAGTAAATATGTTAATGATTTCTGATTTATCTAAGTTTAATTATTTATCCTGTGTCTTATGTTTAATCAAGAAAGACTACAAAAAGCAAAAAATTAAAAAGCTTAACCCTTTAACAATCAAGAGTCAAGCCTTATAAGTAGAATCGTCACTACCTTTTTGAATATTATAAATATTTCATCAATTTACATAAACCTAGTATTATAGATATTGTATTTATCTAATTAAAAATTATCTATAAATCAAATTCCTCTAAATCACTTTTGATAATTTCATATAGTTTTAAATATCCATTTGTAATAAGATATTCAGAAATAAGCTTAAATATATTTTTGGATAAATTAATTGATAGCTCATCAGCATTATGAGTAATAATCCATGAATTGTTTGTATTATTTGGATCATTAAAAAATATATACCCTACTATTTGATCATTTGTAATTAGAAAAAAGTATTGTGGAAATTCTTTTCTAAAGGAAGAATCCATCATATTTTCAAGATCTTGAATTCTTTTTGAAATACTTCCATCATACCCACCATAATAAATCTTTTCAATTTGTTTTAAATAATTTTTCTTTTTCAAAATCAAAATAATTTTTTATTACATTCATTTTATCTATCATTCTAAGTAACTTCTCTTCATAATTCTTGTTTTTTCAATGGTACTCTTATTATACTCTTAATTTCAAAAAAAA
>NZ_JAGHEW010000023.1 GCF_017889095.1 Thomasclavelia sp.
ACTTTTTTTCTTCTATGTCTAGTAGTATATCCACCTTTTACTCTTGCCATTTATTCATTCCTCCTACATCAATTATTTTGGTAATCTTGATTTAATTCTCTTATAATCTGAAGCACTAACTAAACCTGATTTAGCTAAATGTTTCTTTTGTTTATGAGTTTTATTATGTGATAAATGTGAAGTGTAAGCATGGCTACGTTTCAATTTACCGCTACCTGTTCTTTTTAAACGTTTTTTAAGACCGCTATGTGATTTCATTTTTGGCATGACATATTCCTCCTAAATTATTTTTTCTTTGGTGCAATTATTGCAGTCAAGGTTCTACCTTCAAGCTTTGCAGGCTTTTCAATTTGCCCTACTTCAGCGCATTCAGCTACAAAGTCGTCAATAACTTTTTTACCAAGTTCCGTATGAGCTAATTGTCGCCCTCTAAATCTAATTGCAATTTTTACTTTATTTCCTTCTTCTAACCATTTTAATGTTCTTTTTAATTTAACATTTTTATCATGAACATCAATTGTTACCGACAATTGAGTTTCTTTTAAAGAAACAACTTTAGAATTACGTTTCATTTCTTTCGCTTTCTTTTGTTGTTCAAAACGATATTTTCCAAAATCCATAATTCTACATACTGGTACTTTTGCATTAGGAGCAACACAAACTAAATCTAATCCTTCGTTATACGCTAAATCAATTGCTTGATTACGACTTTTTACTCCCAAACGATCTCCATTTTGATCGATTACAAGTACCTCTTTAAAACGAATTTTTTCATTTACTAACTCATCGGGTTGTTTTGGTTTTCTGTTATCAAATCTGCTAATAAAAGCCACCTCCATTTTGTGCAGTTTGTAGTTTAAATAAAAAGTGAGTACATTAAGCACCCACAAATTGACATTAAGATATTATATCTTAGTGACATTTGCCCATCGACTTGATCAATCGGGCGAGAAGCAGGCACTTCTTCTTTCCACTACTTTTCATTTACTCGTGTATAATACCATTTAATCTAATCAAAGTCAATAAATTATTCAGGAAATATGCAATTTTTTTCAACGTCTTAAAATAAACTTGATTTTTACTTATAAAGCCAATTATACTGTAATTAAGTAATATTTATTGTGGAGGTAAAATATGATTTATACCATTACATTTAATCCCTCATTAGATTATTTGATGTTCGTCGATAATTTTGAAATTGGACAAACCAACCGATCATCAAAGGAACAGATCTATCCTGGGGGCAAAGGATTCAATGTATCAACTATTTTATGGCGCTTGCAGGTGCCAACTACAGCATTAGGATTTATTGCGGGATTTACCGGACAAGAAATCGAAAAGCAATTATCCCTTCGTGGCTTTAATTTAGATCTTTGTAAACTTGATCAAGGAATGTCGCGAATTAATGTTAAGATGAAAAACAGTGAAGAAACGGAAATTAATGGTAGTGGTCCAGAAATCCCCGCTTCAAAAATAACGGAACTTTTTAATAAGCTTGAACAATTGAAACAAGGTGATATCCTTGTATTAGCGGGAAGTATTCCTAATTCCCTTCCTGATGATATTTATGAACAAATCATGAAACAGCTTGAGGATAAAAAGATATTAATTATTGTTGATGCTACTAATAATTTGCTTAGAAAAGTTTTACCATACCATCCTTTTTTAATCAAACCTAATCTTCATGAATTAGAGGAACTGTTTGCTACAAAGATTACTAGCCAAAAACAAATAATTGAATATGGAAAACAATTACAGCAGTTAGGCGCTAGTAATGTTTTAATTTCACTAGGAAAAGACGGTGCCATTTTAATAGCCGAAAATAACACTGTTTATGCTTGTCCTGGTGCTAAAGGTAAATTAATCAATAGCGTAGGTAGCGGTGATAGCATGGTAGCAGGATTTATCGCCGGATATTTGGTAAACCATGACTATGCAAATGCTTTAAAATTAGGCAGTGCTTGTGGTGGCGCAACAGCATTTAGCAGTGATCTTGCCCAAAAAGAATTAATTGAAGAAATTGAACAGCAGTTAACAGTAACTGTTATTTCGGGGTCATAATTTTAAATTATGACCTTTTATTGAGTGAACGTTTATTTTCCAGCCATTCAAGCAATAAAAAAATAATCAAGACCAAAAATGCTAACATCATATCACCGTTATTAGTATATGATTAGTTTTTTAAAATATAACTAAAAAGCTCTGTTATTATTTAACAGAGCCAAATAGACTAATAAATTCATCAGGAAGTTTAGCCTCAAATTCCATTTTCCGTTTAGTTTGAGGATGAATAAATCCAAAAATATCTGCATGTAAACCTAACCGTTTGATCGGATTAGTTGTTGCTCCATATTTTTTATCACCGATAATACTATGACCAATTGATTGTAACTGTACTCGGATCTGATTTTTTCTTCCGGTATCTAAATTAATTGATAATAAGCTATTGTTTTTCGTTTCTTTAATAACTTGATAATGGGTAATTGCCAGCTTACCTTTAGTAGCGATATAAACTTGCTGGGTCTTACTTTCTTGAAGATAACTTTTGATCGTTCCCTGCTTTTTAGTAAGTCGCCCTTCAACAATTGCTTTATAACCGCGTTTATAGACTAATTTATTCCAATTATTTTGTAATAAATTTTTGATTTCTTCATTTTTAGCGAACATTAAGACACCTGAAGTTTCTCGGTCAAGACGATGAACAATAAATACGCGTGCTTTTTTGTTCTTTTTCTTTAAATATTCGCTAACATAGTGATAAGCTGTTTTTTCTTTTTCTAAACCACCAGCTATACTTAAAAGACCAGATGGTTTATTGATTACGATCAATTGATTATCTTCATATAATATCTCTAATTGATTATCTTGATTAGAATCAACAAAAACAAGATCACCAATATTTAATTGATAATCAAACTGACTAATAGTTTGATCATTTACTTTAACACATTTATACTTTAATAAGTTTTTTACTTTCTTTTTATTATATTTAGTTAATAAAAAATCAAATAAACTGCCTGGCTGGCTAACTTTAAATCTATTCATCGATTTTTTCAGCCTTTACTGCCATTCCGGAAACTTGACATTCGATCATATTATGACCTAAATTAGTAGTAGTAAAGCGAACATTGATAATTGCAGTTGCATGACGACGCATTGCCTGTTCAACTGTTAAAGCCATCGCATCTTGTCTTTTAGCATCTAATAGCTGTTCAATATCAATATTATCATCACTTTCCAATGCCTGATTCAATATTTTACTACCAAAAACTATTCCTAAATTTTTGACGATCTTATATCCAGGGATATAATCCATCGTACTCATTTCAATCATGTTCATTTTTAACCCTCCCATAACTAACTATCTGGTATTAAAAATTCGATGAGCATTTAATAAAAGTACCACTGATACAACTAAATTAGCAACTAAAGCAATCCACCATGGTAAAACGTTTACTAATGCTTCAATCAATATCACCAAATTAGTGATTAAACCAATAAAAATATTTTCAATAATAACTGCTTTTTGTTTTTTAGAAATCTTAAAAGTTTCAATTACAGTATCTAAATTAGAATTCATTAACATAATATCACTATTATCAATTACTTTTTTATCTTTGATACCGCCACGGCTAATTCCTACATAAGATTTTTGCAACAATGCAATATCTTTGGAGTTATCACCAATATAAGCTACCGGGCCAACAACTCCAGCTTTATCCATTATTTCTAACTTTTCATCAACTGTTAAGTTATTATAAATTTGATATTGATCATTTTCCAAATCAACCGGTCCATCATTAAAGATAATCAAATCAACATGCATCTTCGACATCTTTGCAAATAAATCCATTTCTTCTTCACTAACTTCAACGCCATCAAACCGATCATAAATAACCGTCCGACATGAGTTAAGGGCATCAAGCCCACTATTTTCTTTAATAATAATATTTTTTGAAAAAGCTTTAGCTACTCCGGCTAATACTGCAAAAGAAGATGACTGTCTGTAAGCAAAAGTACCTGAAATAGTTAATAAAATAATTCCTGCATAAATATATTTAAAATTATGTGTTAAATCGACTAGTGGGACAATCGTCAAACAAATCAACCCAGCTACTACCAGCAAGATAGAATCAATTCGACAAATCAATTCAACAATGTGATATGTTTTTGACGATCCAGCTGGGGCCATCATCGCAATTTCTAAGATTTTGTTCATTGCACTACGTTCGTATGTATATAAAATTTTAATTCTTAAAGTATCTTTAACATTGACACTTCCACTTTGAACTTCCTGTCCTGGTTTTACTGTTTCTAAAACTTCACTACCATTGATTGCAAAAACATCCAATTCACTTTCACCAGAAACAACAACTCCGCCTAGTGGAATTGATTCTCCCGGTAAAACAACTAAAACATCATCAATATCAACATCTTCTAAAGAAACCATTTCATATTCATTTTCACCAATTTCACGTCTACCAATAACATCAGGATCGATCTTATCGTCAACTTTATCAATAGTATATGCTTGTATCTTTAATAGCAGCCATTCACCGATTTGATATAAAATTGAAATAAACAGTGTTTCTAAATAGGCACCATAAATTATTCCAAAAAAACAAGCTACTACAATAGTAATATTTTCACTGATAAACTGTTTTAGTTTTATATCTTTATATGCTTGTTGCCAGGTTTTTTCACTAATAACTAACCAGGTAATTAAATACCCGATTTTAGTAATGAAATTAGGATCTTCACGGGTTACGATTCCTAGTGATAGAGCAACTACCAAAACGGCAATACGTATCATTGCTCTTAAATATTTTTCTTGAAACAAATCTTGAGATCGAAATGGTTTACGCCATAATTCCACATCAATTGCTGGATTTACTTTATCCACGATTCGATTCAATCGTAATAAGATCTTTTTATCATTAGTTGTTACTTTTAAAAGTTTATTGGTAAAATCTAAACTAACATTTTCATAGGCTGAATAATGAGAAATAACTTCTTTGATTTGATTGGCATCTTCTTCACTTTCTAAATTAGTGAACATAAAAATATGTTCGATCTTTTTTTCTGAGGGAACAAACTCTCTTTTTCTTGAATTAATTTCTTCTTTTAAGACCAGATCTTCACCAGCGTTTTTTAAAAACAGCTGAACGTTTTCGGGATCTTCACAATGAAATGAAATTCCGGTTTTACCAACTTTAATACGTGACACTTCTTCCATTTCGTTTAAAAGAAGAGTAATCTCATTTAACTTGTTACTATCGGATATATTATCGATATAGAAATTACTTGCCATCGTGTTCTCCTTTCTAATATTCACTTAATTTTAGCATATCTATGCCAATTTGCCAAATCATTCTATGCTATAAACTAATTTTAAAATGCGTGGATACAGTTTTTCAAACTCTTGATTGTCTTTAATTGGCTTTGATGACATCAAATAAAAATACAAAGGTTCTTTTAAACTTCTAACTGGTGGTACAAAATAATCAAACTGATCATTTAAGACTAACCCATTTCGTTTATAAAAAGCAATCCTCCGGTTACTTTGATCATCTTGAGGATGCTCTACTTCTAAAATCACCTTTTTATTATAAGTATCTAAAAAATACTGCAACATTTTACTGCCAGTACCTTTACCTTTAAAACTGCCATCAATAGCAAAATAATCAATAAAATAAAAATCTGTTTCCTGATAATAAGATAACACACCAACAATCTTATCATTATCCTTTAAACCTAGGATTTGATAATCACCATTAAAAAAAGTTTCTTCCATATATTCATAATCTTTAATTTCTTTACGTGGAAAATTGTTTAATAAGATCGTATAAAAAGTTTTAAATTCCTCTTTTGTCAATAACTCGTATTTCACTTTCTCACCCCGGTTTTTTTATTAATTAACACAAAACTTTCTTCAAATTCTTCCTTAGTGCATGAAAGATCAAATTCTTTACCATAAATCTTATAGTTGATTTGAAGATGACCACTATCACGAATAACACAATCATAAATTTCACCTTTAGTAAACAAATCGCGCTGTTGTTTACCTATTACAATATTCATTGTCTTTTTACACCGACAAACTCGACGTTTTCCTACATTTGCAATAGCAACCACCACCTTTTGGCTTCTATTATATCATATTTCTTTTTATTTAGGTGTAAAATAGCACTATCACATTATTATGACAGGATTAAGCGGTTGTTAATCTTGATCTTAAAACAAAAACAAACCCTTGAAAATCAAGGGTTTAGTTCTTACTAAATTCTAATAATTCTAAATCAGAATTCTTTTCATTTGCCCAGCGAACTGACCATTCACTAGTAAACAATAATAAATGCTGTCCTTTTAAATCTTGGACTTTTTTAGTATCACTTGATAAATTCAATGATTTAAGATCCTGATTTGTTTTGATCCAGCGAATATATTGATATGGAAGGGGTTCTTTAATGATTTCAACATTATATTCTGTTTTTAACCGATGTTCTAAGACTTCAAATTGTAAGACCCCAACAACACCAACGATGATTTCTTCCATACCACCACCAAGTTCGGTAAAGATCTGAATCGCCCCTTCTTTGGCAATCTGTTCAACCCCCTTAACGAACTGCTTTCTTTTCATTGTATCTTTATTGCGGATCAATGAAAAATGCTCAGGTGCAAAAGTGGGAATTCCTTCAAAAGCAAACTTTTCTTTACCAGTAGTAATCGTATCTCCAATCGAAAAAATACCCGGATCAAAAACACCAATAATATCACCAGCATAAGCTTCTTCAACTTCCTGCCGTTCATCAGCCATTAACTGTTTTGACTGATTTAATTTAAGCTTACGTTTACCCTGGTAATGATAAACTTCCATACCTTTAGTAAACTTACCAGAACAAATTCTAAAAAATGCCATACGGTCACGATGGGCTTTATTGATGTTTGCCTGAATCTTAAAGACGAAAGCGCTAAAATCTTCACTAAATGGATCAATTGTTTTTTCACCGGTACTGCGAGGTAATGGTGAAGTTGTCATCGCTAAGAAATGTTTTAAAAATGGTTCAATTCCAAAATTAGTTAAAGCCGAACCAAAAAATACTGGTGATAATTGTCCTTGACGAACTTTATCTAAATCAAACTCATTTCCCGCCATATCTAATAATTCAACGTCTTCTTGCAGTTTATTATATAACTCTTCATCAAGCTCACTTAATAATTCCGGATCATCATAATGCATTATTTTAGTATCTACTTCTTTACGACCACCATCAACTGGAATAAAACGAATTACTTCTTTACTTTGGCGTTCATATACCCCTTTAAATTCTTTACCACAGCCAATTGGCCAGTTGATTGGACAAGTATCAATCCCTAATTCTTGTTCAATGTCTTCCATCAACTGATAAGGATCACGAGCTTCACGATCCATTTTATTAATAAAAGTAAAGATAGGAATATGACGCATAGTACAAACTTTAAACAATTTACGAGTTTGATCTTCGACCCCTTTACTTGCATCAATGACCATGACCGCACAATCAGCCGCCATTAAAGTTCGATAAGTATCTTCAGAGAAATCCTGATGGCCTGGGGTATCTAGAATATTAATACAAAAACCATCATAATTAAATTGTAATACTGATGATGTAACTGAGATCCCTCTTTGTTTTTCAATTTCCATCCAGTCACTAGTTGCATGTTTACTATTTTTCTTACCCTTAACACTACCAGCCTGTTGGATCACACCACCATATAATAAAAACTTTTCTGTAAGTGTTGTCTTACCAGCATCAGGGTGAGAAATAATTGCAAATGTTCTTCTTTTTTCAACTTCTTTTCTTATTTCACTCATCAAATAAACTCCTTATACTATTTCCTTATTCATCTTAATTTCTATCTTTAACTCTCACATTTTTATAACTCCTTGCAAAGATTAATAATATCGACTAAACATGATTTTGTCAACCAAATCTTACTTCTAAAAA
>NZ_JAGHEW010000024.1 GCF_017889095.1 Thomasclavelia sp.
ATATTTAGACGGGAGAATAAATAACTGGAAATTGAATATAATTGATGTTATTGATTTTGATTATCATTTATTAAAAGAAGAAGATAATTATAAGCTGATCAAAGCAGTTCAGTTATTGTATCAATATAAAGGGGATAAAGAAAGGTTAAAAGGGATGACAGTAAGTAAGGAAGTATTATTAATTTTAGCGAGTCTAACAGCCAGTGAGAATTTAAGAGAAATTGCAATCGAAGCAAAGGAAGGAGAAGAGATTGAAATGTGTGAAGCGTTAGATAGATTTAAACAGGATAATATTGAATTTGGAGAAAAACGAGGAGAGAAACGTGGAATAAAAAAAGGAACGAATTTTGGGGCACAAATGGGCGTAAAGACAGGAATGGCTAAAATGGTCATTGATATTTTATCAAATCAAATGGAATTGTCTGATGAAACCAAACTTAAAATTATCAGTAGTTCAAAAGAACAGTTACATAATCTTGCAAACAATTTTTATTTAATTACTAGCGAAGTTGATTTAATTAAAATGTTAAGTAACTAAGATAATATTTTAAATTAGAAATAACTTATTAAAAAAGAGCGTTTAAATGTGTTTATAGAACTTGTTTAAAATGCTCTTTTATTTTTTATCTTTTTTTACTTTAAATAGAGTAAGGACTCTATAATATTGAATTTATTAAATAATGTGGTATTGGAAAATTGATAATTGTTTTACAAAATATTCAGCGTGGTGTTTTACAGGCATGTTAATGAATTAAATTTTATAATGTAAAAAATAGTAATTTAGATTAATATATGCTAGTGGATTTTAAGAATATATGAAATTATTAATTAAAGTGACTAGTTTTATTTATGTTATTAAAAATGTTTGACTAACTACGCTGGTTAAGAAAATTAAATATAATAACAAAAAAGGCCCTTAAAAAGGGTCTTTGTAGTAAAATTAGATTTTTTCAAAATCACTAGCAGGATGTTTGCATAAAGGACAAATGTAATCTTCAGGTAATTCTTCACCTTCATAAATAAATCCGCAAACAGTGCAACGCCAACCAGCTGTTTTAGTTTTTTGAGGCTGGGGTTTGATATGTTGATGATAATAAGTGTATGTAGCTGATGGAACATCATTTAAAATATCCATATCAGTAACCGCACCGATAAATAGCGTGTGGGTACCAATATCGACAGTTTGTTCTACCCAGGCAGAAATATAACTGTTTACACCTTTAGTGATAATTGGAAGTTCATTATAACCTTTTTTATAGTCATAAAAACCATCAAACTTATTTACAGTACGCCCAGACTGGAAACCAAATCTTTTAAATAAATCAAAATCAGCATCTTCATTTAAAATAGAAAGATTAAATTTCTTGGTTTCCATAATAATATCGTGACTATAGTTTGCTTTATTAACTGCGATAGCTACACGATTAGGATCAGATGTTAATTGAATAGCCGTATTTATGATGCAGCCATTGTCTTTTTTACCATCATTTGATGTTAAGACAAATAATCCATAGCTTAATTTTTGCATTGTTTTTTCATTCATATAATTATCCTCCTGATTCGTTTATATTATAACAAAACTTAGATTTTAATAATATATTTATTGATAAAATAAATTTAAATTAAGAAAAGTTATGATAATTTTCTGATTATTTTAATTTATCAATCATATAATTATTTTTTACTTATTTAATAATTGATCTATGATACAATATGATTAGATTAAAAAGGGATGATAAAAGATGATTTATGATAAATTACCAATTGTTTTTTTAAGTACATTGGCTAGTGAAAAAAAGGATACGACTAATAGTCAGATTGCTACCTATATTTTGGCTCATTTAGAGCAGATGCAAAATATGGGAATTAAAGAAATGGCTCAGGAATGTAATGTAGCGATTTCTTCGATTTCTCGTTTTTGTAAAGAAATTGGACTAAGAGATTTTGCAGAATTAAAAGAACTGCTATTATCTACAACAAGACACTTTGACCAGGAATCACAGGCTTTATCAAAACAACAAAGATTAGATGATTATACTAATAAAGTAAGCGCTTGTTTAAAAATGGTTGCCTCTTCTGTTGATATGGATGCCATAATTAGTTTATGTAAAGATATCCAAAAATATCAGCGAGTTGCTATTTTTGGATTACTTAAAGCCGGAGCTGTAGCAATCAGTTTACAAACAGATTTATTAATGTTAGGTAAACAAAGTTATACAAATATTTCCTATTTGCAGCAAGTTGAATATATTCAACAAGCTAACGAAGATGATTTAATCATTATTTTTTCTTATACCGGTTCTTATTTTGACTATCAAGATTTGCGCAGTTTAAAGAAAAAATTAACTGCACCGAAGATCTGGTTTATTTGTGCTAGTCAAGAAAAATATCCCGAGTTTGTTGATGGTTTGATAACATTTAAATCGTATCAGGATCTAAATAGTCATCCATATCAGTTGCAATTAATTGCGGGAATGATTGGCCAGGAATACGCATTGATATAACAAAAGAATTGGCAAATTGCCAATTCTTTTTAGTAACGTTTTTTACCTTCAATAATTCTTGTCTGCCGTTCCATATCAAGAAAGATTCCCATAGCAATCATATAAGATAGTAATGAAGAACCACCGTATGATAATAACGGCAGGGTGATCCCGGTTATAGGAAAGAAACCTAGAACCATACCAATATTCCATACCTGCTGGAAGATAAGTAAACCAAAGATTCCGGCAGTTAAATATTTATCACGATTATTTTTAGCTCTAAATCCGATTCTTAAAATAATAGCATCGAAAATACAAATTACCAGAATCGTAAAAGCACCACCAATAAAACCAAAGCTTAAAGCAATTACAGCAAAGATAAAGTCAGTTTGGGCTTCTGGCAATGAAATTACCGCACCTTCTAAACCATGTCCCCATAAACCGGCTGTTCCATAAGAAAGCATGGCATTAAATAACTGGAAGCCTTGATCATTATAAGTACCTTCAGGATCGATCCAGCCATAAATTCGACCAAGTTTATGATCGCCACCTAAAAGACTAGAGAAAATATCGTGCTGATAGATAAATAAATAAACTAGGATCGCTAGAATGATGGCAACAGCGACACCACCAATAATAAACCAGCCAGCTCTAATTCCCGACATAAAGAGAATAAAAGCAATTGAAGATAACATGATCATGACAACTCCGGAATCATTTTGTAAATAAACAAGAATACAAGGTGGTAATGATACCGCTAATACCTTACCGATTAAAAGTAAATCGTTATGAAAATCATGTACTAAATATTGATTGTTGTGTTTATCAACAACATCAGCCATTACTACTACCATGATAATTTTCATGAATTCTGATGGCTGTAAGTCAAAACCAGGTAATTTATACCAGGAAGTTGCTCCGTTATTGAACTTAGCCAAAGGAACTATCTGGATACCATAATGGGTATGTAGAAAATGCTCAAGCGCTAATCCCACTAATAAAACCATCAAGATACCATAAATGATCCACATCGATGAAAAAATACGATCATTGGATACTTTATAAACAATAGCCATGACAACAAATGATATTCCATAAAAGACTAACTGCCTAATCCAGTAGGTACTTGGAGTACCCACGGTAATTAAAGGAGTAGCACTTTTTATTCCTAAACAGCTAATAAAACATAGCAGTAAAATTATCAACAATAAAGGTTTACAAATTACGGATTTTTCTTTTTCTTCCACAAAATCCCTCCTTATAAAAAAGATAGTTTTTTTATTCATGGTATAGTATACTATAATTAAACAATAATTAATAGGGGGTTATTTTCATGAATTATTTACCATATATTTTAATTGCTATTGTTATAGTTGTTATTTTAGCTTATATTTTTATAAAATCAATGAAAAATAAAGGTCCTAAAAAAATAACTGAAGCTGATATACCAGTTGATATCAAACAAATTATAGAAGCTGTTGGTGGTAAAAGTAATATTAAAGAAACTACAGCAACTTCTTCTAAAGTTACTTTTTTTATTAACAACGATGATTTGGTTGATGTTGATAAGCTAAAAGCTTTAGGAGCATCAGGAATTGTTCAAACTACCAACAAGGTTACTGCGATATTAGGAAAATATTCTAAAGAAATATCTCGAGTAATTAATGAACAATAAGCAGATTGAATGATCTGCTTGTTTTGTTAAGGAGGTAAAAATGAGTTTAGTAGATCGAATTAAAAATTATGAACCATTATTTAACCATTGGTTATTTGATGAAATAATAGACTTTGATGATAAAGAAACTTTTATTAAATTAAAATCACAAGGGTTAGATGATCATGAGATGTATATGCGTCTTATTAGTATCTATGATCGAGATATTAAAGAATTAGAAAATAGATTAGATAATTTAAAAGTAGAGTTAGAGTTAAACGATTTGAAGCAGACTAATTATCTTGATTATGAACATTATTTAATTGAAGATGATCAAGGTGAAATTATTGGAATTGATCTATGTTTGCTTTGTAAAGAAAATGTTATTGAAAGTGAAGATAATCAGTTTTATGGAAGTTTGCTTTATGGAGCTGGGTTGAAATTATATGACCAAAAAGAGTATCAAAAAGCGTTAACTTATTTTAAAAAAGGTGAGACTGTCAATAATAGTGATTGTATTTGTATTCTCGGTTATTTCTATGAACGGGGAATAATTGTTGAGCGTGATTTTGATAAAGCTAGAAAGTATTATCAGCGTTCTAGTGATTTAGGTAATATTGTGGCTAGCTGTAATTTAGCGTATTTATTACAGCTGGGAATTGGTGGTGCTAAAGACTTAGAAAAAGCATTTGAATTATACCAGAAGGCCGCAAAAGCCGGTTATGGTCGAGCTATTTGTAATTTAGGGTATTGTTATGAATATGGTCATGGTGTTCAAGCGGATATGGAAAAAGCAGTAGCATACTATGATGAAGCCGCCGAACTAGGTTATGATGAAGCATTGTTTAGCCTTGGAACTTGTTTAGAATTTGGTGAAGGAATTGAACAAGATTTAAAACAGGCAGTTGCCTGTTATCAAAAAGCGGCTAATCAAGGACATGATCGAAGTGCCCATCGTTTAGGTTATTGTTATGAAAATGGTTGTGGGGTAAAACAAGATTATCTTAAAGCAATTTACTGGTACCAGTTTGCTTGTAAAAACGATTATCCACCAGCTTTGCTTTCATTAGCTAACTGCTATGAACATGGACAAGGAACTAGAGTAGACTTGAAACAGGCCCGAAAATATTATTTAAAAGCCGCTCGGTTAAATTATGCTCCTGGTCAATTTTGGTTAGGTTATTTTTATGAAGGTCATCCTGAAATAAAAAATGCTCTTTATCGCAGTGTCTACTGGTACAAAAAAGCCTGTAAACAAGATAACGCTCAAGCTTTAACGGCTTTAGGTTATTATTATGAAAGTGGAACGGGAGTAAAACAAGATCTTCATCAGGCTTTTTCACTTTATTTAAAAGCAGCTAATTTAGACTATCCCCCAGCTCAGTGTAATTTAGCTTATTGTTATGAAATGGGAATCGGCATAGAAATCAATCTTGATCAGGCAATTAAATATTATCGTTTATCAAGTCAGGCTGATTATTCACGAGCTACTTTTAATTTAGCTTATTTATATGAACATGGAAGCGGTTTAAAACAAGATAGTCAAAAAGCTTTTGAATTATATTTACAAACAGCTAATGCTAATTATCCACCGGGTTTATTTAAAATGGGAGTAGCTTATGAAACCGGCTATCAAGTTGATATTGATATGGAAAAGGCGATTGATTATTATTTGCAGGCAGCTAAGCTAGATTATGGAATGGCTTATTATGCTTTAGGTTTGATTTATGAAGATCACCCTGATTATCATGATGACTATCATGCCTATAAGTATTACCAGGAAGGGGCTAATTTGAATAATCATCATTCAATGTATCGATTAGCTTTGTATTTAGAAGAAGGAGAAGTTATTAAAGCTGATGTAGCTAAAGCTTTTGAATATTTAAAAAAAGCGGCCCGTGTTAATTATATTCCGGCTTTAAATATTTTAGGAATCTATTTTGAAAATGGAATTGCTTGTCAAAAAGATCATGATTTTGCTTTTAAATTATTCTTATCAGCAGCTAATGATAACTATCCCCCAGCTATTTATAATTTAGGACGCTGTTACTTTTATGGTATTGGCACAACGATTGATAAAGATAGTGCTTGTAAAATGTTTACTAAAGCGGCAGCTTTAGATTATCCTGATGCTAATTTTATGTTAGGATATATGTATGGATATGGTGATGGGGTTTTGGTTGATTATGATAAGGCTCGTTTATATTTTAAAAAAGCTGCAGATTTAAAGGTTGATGATGCAAAAGAAGAATTAGAAAAATTAGAAGAAAAACTTAGAAAGGGTGATTAGATGTCATTTGAAGAAAATTTATCAAAATATGCAAAATTAATTGTTAAAGCTGGAGTTAATGTTCAGCCTGGACAGATTGTTGTAATTGATGCTCCCGTTGAAAACGCTAATTTAGCACGCTTAATAACTAAAGAAGCTTATTTACAAGGAGCCGGTGAAGTTGTGGTTCGTTACAGCGATGAAGTGGTTTCCCGCTATAAATATGAATATTTATCAACTGAAAAATTTGCAGATGTGCCTGACTGGTTTGCTTCGTTTCGAAATGATTATGCTAAAGAAAATGCTGCATTTATCATTATTGAAAGCAGCAATCCTGAAGCATTAAAAGGAATTGATCCTAAAAAGATTGCTTTATGGTCTAAATCAGTTAATCAGGCCTGTAAACCATTTTATGATGGGATGGATCTAGGTAATAATCCTTGGTGTATCGTGGCTGCCAGTTCATTAAAATGGGCTAATAAAGTATATCCTGATATGTCTGATCAAGAAGCAATCACAGCATTATGGCAAGCTATTTTTAAAGCCAGCAAGGTTATTGATGATGACCCTATTGATACTTGGCAAAAGCATCGTCACAGCTTTGAAAAACGAGTGAATTATTTAAATAATTTAAATTTAAAAACATTACGTTATACTAATTCTTTAGGAACTGATTTAACGGTTACTTTAAATGATGAATATGTTTTTGCTGGTGGTGGCAGCTATACTAATAAAGGAATTTATTATTTCCCAAATATTCCAACTGAAGAAATCTTTACTAGTCCTTATCGAAACGGAACTAATGGTGTAGTTTATAGTTCTTTACCATTAAATTATAATGGGAATCTAATTAATAATTTTAAATTAGTATTTAAAGATGGTAAAATTGTTGATTTTGATTGTGAAACAGGTAAAGATGTTTTAGAAGCAATCATCAATATTGATGAAGGAAGTCGTTATCTTGGTGAAATAGCTTTAGTACCATACGATTCACCAATTTCTAATTTAAAAACCCTATTCTATAATACTTTATATGATGAAAATGCTGCTTGTCATTTAGCATTAGGAAAAGGTTTTAGTGAATGTATTAAAGATGGTCTTTCACTAAATAAAGAACAGTTATTAGAAAAAGGAATAAACGATTCATTAACTCATGTTGATTTCATGATTGGAACTAGTGATTTAAAGATCGTTGG
>NZ_JAGHEW010000223.1 GCF_017889095.1 Thomasclavelia sp.
TCTTGTACCAAACATTCAAAAATATAAACTACGGGAACCTGGGTTGCCGATGAATAAAAATAGCGATCTTTATATGATGGAACATAGTAACAAATACTTTCATCAGCTAATTTAGCTGCTGTTGTATTGGCACTATTGGTTATTACAATTACTTTAGCACTAGTTTCTTTAACAATGATAATTTGATTATTAATTTCTGCTGTTTCACCACTAACTGTTAATACAACTAAACAAGTATTTTGATCGTAAACATTAAAGCGATGAGAAAAATCATCAACGAAATATGTTTTTAAACCTCTTCGATTAAATAAATAGGCACCGTATTTAGCCATTGCTCCTGATAAACCGATTCCAAAAAAGATAACTTCATGACTTTTAACCATGATATTGGCAACATTTTTTAGTGCTAATTGACTTTCTTCATTATTAAATCTTTTAAAATAATCGAGGATATATTCAGTATTTAATTCATAAGCGTTACTTTCTAAATTTTGATTATACCGTAATTCTACATTAAATTGCGTAAAACCATCATAGCCTAACTTTTTACAAACTCGAGTAATCATTGATGGAGAAACATGTAATTTAGCTGCAATATCCTTTAATTTAATATTAACTACTTCTTCTTGATGAGAAATTAAATATACATAAATTTCATATTCTAAATCATTTAATTGTTTTATTTGTTCTATCGTTATCATATTATCACCAAATTTATTTTAACATATAAAGATTATTTTACGTACTTCTTTTTATAATAAGCAAAAAATCAGCTAATACTAGCTGATTTTTAACTGTTTGCAAATTTTAAGTTTTTATTTTTACGCATTTTCTTTTTCATTTTGCGACAAGCTACAGTATATTGATTTGATTCAAGATAGACTACTTTTGTATTACAAACTACATCATGCAATGCTCGTTTGGATTTTAATACTAATACCATAATTGCAGAAACAAGACTGATTGCAAGGCCAATATAAGAATAAATTTGACTAAAGTTGATGTTAGTCGCTGCATTGATAATTTGATGCAACATATTACTGCAAGTAAAGATACTTCCTTCAACTAAAATAATCATGACAAATTGTCTAATCATAATTTGTTTTGTTGTTGCATCTAAATAATTATTGTCTACGATCTTTAATTTTAAGATTTTTTTACCAACTGTTTGTCCTTTAAAAACAAAGCAAGGCACTAAGACATAATAACCAACCGCAACTAGAAATGATAATCCTCCAGCAAGAAAATTATATGGATAATCAAAAATAGCGATATTTTGTGGTATGCTAGTAGCATCATCATGTAACATCATATAAATAATAATTAACGGTAACGAAGCAACAACGCCTCCTAAATACCAGTCAATTGCATAAGCAATAAATCTTCTAATATGACTTAAATCGTTTTTTTCTTCTTTATTCCTTAATTCTAATATCTTTTTCATAGTCTACCTCAAATCTTATCTATTATAATTCTTCACCATTAGTGGCAATTACTTTTTGATACCAGTTAAATGATGCTTTCTTACTTCTTTGTAAAGTACCTGAACCATCATTATTTTTATCTACATAAATGAAACCATAGCGTTTTTTCATTTCTCCTGTTGAAAAGCTGACACAATCAATGCAGCCCCAAACAGTGTAACCAATTAAATCAACACCATCGATATCTACTGCTTTTTTCATCTCTTTAATATGAGCTTTTAAGTAGTCAATTCGATAATCATCATTTACTTCACCATTGACTTTTTCATCAATTGCCCCAAAACCATTTTCGACAATGAATAATGGTAATTGATAGCGATCATATAGCCAGTTTAGTGTATAACGTAATCCTTTAGGATCAATTGGCCATCCCCATTTAGTTTTTTCAATATAAGGGTTGTTGCATAGATCTTTTTCTTCATCATAATCTAAATTATCATCCCCGTCACCTTTAGTGGCAAATGACATATAATAGCTAAAGCCAATGTAATCAACACAACCATTTTTTAAATCTTCTAAATCTTTAGTAATGATATCTAAATCATAACCTTTGCGTTTAAAAAATGTTTGCATAAAACCAGGATATTTCCCACGCGCATGAACATCGACAAACCAGAAACGTTTATGATTAGCCCCAACTGCTTTTAACATATCATCTGGATTGCATGAGTATGGATAAATTGGTGTCATCGCCATCATGCAGCCAACTTGCATATCAGGATTGATTTCATGAGCAATTTTTACCGCTCTAGCACTGGCAACTAATTCATAATGAGCCGCCTGGTACATTACTTTTTCCCGATCATCATTTTCAGTAAAAAGAATTCCCGAATTAGTAAATACTGACACATCACTTTTATAGTTAACTTGATTATTAATTTCATTGAAAGTCATCCAGTATCTAACTTTGTCTTGATATCTTTCAAAACAAACCCGGGCAAATCTTTCAAAAAATTCAATCATTTTACGATTACGCCAACCACCATATTTTTTAACTAATCCATACGGCATTTCAAAATGGCTTAAGGTAATAACCGGTTCGATATCATTTTTTAATAATTCATCGAACATTTCATCATAGAATTCTAATCCGGCTTGATTAGGCTCTAACTCATCACCTTCAGGAAAAATTCTAGCCCATGAGATTGAAGTTCGAAAACACTTAAATCCCATTTCTTTAAATAAAGCAATATCTTCTTTATAATGATGATAAAAATCAATTGCTTCATGATTAGGGTAATATTCACCCTCAATAATTGTATCAGTGATTTGACGGTTTTTTCCGACTCCACCAACAGTCATCATATCTGAAACATTAGGTCCCTTGCCACCTTCGTTCCAACCACCTTCAACTTGATGGGCGGCTACAGCACCGCCCCATAAAAAATCTTTACGCATTTGTTTCCTCAGCTTCGGCCTTTACAGCTGCTCTAGTACTTGCAATTACAAATGGTAAGTAAATTAAAGTACTGATCGCAACGCAGACAAATCCGATAACTAAAGCCATAATATTGTTAGCTCCAGATCCTAGAAATGGAATTAAGAATCCTGGTGTTGTCCAAGCAACACTATAAGCTACTGGTGGAATAATTTCAAATACCGCTACACAAAGCCATCCGACAATATTACATACTACCGGTGCTAAAATAAATGGTATTATATACATTGGGTTCATTACTAATGGGAACCCGAAAATAATTGGTTCGTTAATATTGAATAAACCTGGTGCTAATGACATTTTCGCGATTTGATATTGAGCTTTGTTTTTACGTCCGGCAATAAACATTGCAATGATCAAACCAAGTGTTGCCCCAGAACCTCCAGTATTACCAAAAGCATCATTAATTGAACCCCAGTTAACTGGATAAGGAGCTCCCCAAGCTGTACCGTTTGCTGCAACATATTCTAAGTTGATATTAGCTTGTTCAGTAAAGATAACAGATCTTAATGCACTTAAAGTATTTGGTCCATGAATACCAAGTACCCATAAGAATTGTTGTACAATTACAAATACTAAAATTGTTCCCATTGAACTTCCTAGTGAAGTTAACGGTGCTTGAATTGCATTA
Source organism: Thomasclavelia sp. (assembly GCF_017889095.1). Lineage (GTDB taxonomy): Bacteria > Bacillota_I > Bacilli_A > Erysipelotrichales > Coprobacillaceae > Thomasclavelia. The sequence goes on from NZ_JAGHEW010000223.1 coordinate 3,554, forward strand.
TAAATTAATACTTGAATACCATCAGCAGTAATATTACTAAAGATGAAATTAATTAAACCAGTTAACGCTAATACAATCATGATTGGCATTAATAAGTTAAATGATTTAGAAACTGCTGGCGGTACCATAGCTGGCATTGAAATTCTTAATTTAGAATTACGCCCTAATCTAGTTAAAACTTCAGCTACAAATAACCCAACAAATAAAGCTACGAATAATCCTTGTGCCCCTAAATAAGTAGTCATTAAACCAGCTCCACTACCATCTTCAAAAGCTCTTGAAGCTGGATATAAAATGAAATAAGCTGATAATGCCGTAATACCACATAATACTTTATCACCTTTCATTTCTTCAGCTAATTGATAAGCTGTTAAAAAGGCAATTAATACCGCTAAAATATTAGTAGTACCGTTAATAACTGAATTCAAAATTGCCTGGTAATCAGTTAAGTTAGGAATTAAATCTCCTAAATGTAATAAACTAGCAACGAATCCAGTTGGATCTAGAAATACATAATTAATCAATAATACCATTGACCCTGCCATTGTTAGCGGGAATGATAATGTAAATGCATCACGAACTGCAGCTACATGGCGTTGTCCATTAATCTTAGCTGCAAAAGGAACAAAGTAACGTTCCATGGTGGCTTGCATCTTTTCCATAGTTTTTCCTCCCATTGATATTTTGATAAATCGGCCAATTTGTGATAAGTATTGAAAGCGCTATCCCTATCGACGCCTTAATTATAACTAATTTAACCAATTTTTAAATATCTACAGGTACTTTATCAATTGAATTCATATTTTGAATATTGTTACTTATTAAAAACAAATTGTTTTATCTATGAAAGCACATTGTCGCTAAATTTTCAATAATTGCTACTACAGGAATTTGCGAAGTCATATCAAAAACATCTGTTCCTACCTTATTAATATAATATGGAATCGTTAAATCTGCCATTTTAGCTAATGTACAACTCTGTGAGGTAGTAATTGTAATAATCTTACAATTTTGTTTTTTACAATCAGCTAAAGTATCAATAACCTCAGGTGTTTCTCCTGATACCGATAATACAATTACAACTGTATTAGGATTTAATGATGCCATTTTTAAAAATGGATCATTAACGGCAATCGTAAATTTACCGGCACTTGTAAATCGTCTTGCCCCATATTGACAAATCGTTCCCGAATTACCAACACCAAAAAAGACAACATTTTCACTATTACCAATAATTACCATTGCTTCATTAAATTTATCTAAATAATAGCTAGTACTAAACTTCTTCAAACATTCAATTACTTCACTAAAATCATAAATTCTTTCATAATGTTCTTCACTTTGTAAAGACATTTTATACGCAAATTTAAAATCATTATAACTATCATAGCCAATTTTTTTAACAAATCTTAAAATTGTCGTTGTCGAAACACCAACATTATCGGCTAATTCCCTAATCGTAAGATAAGGAATAATCAAACTATTAGACATAATATATTCAAACACTTTGATTTCAAGATCATTTAATTTTTTTATCTGTTTCGCATCAAAAATACTATTTGCTTTTTTATTCATTTTCCATTAATCCTTCAATATTATCCATCGTAAAATCACGCATGTTCAAATCAATTAATTTACTTTCAGGAATATATTTATCAACTTCCTGTTCATATTCTTTTAAAGTCAAAGCTTTTTCCGTTTCATCAATTTTATAAAGATAATAAATAATACCATCATTATCCTTATCTAATTCAGGAACATATCCATAATCCCGGTCATAACAATATGCATTAGCAATTATTTCATATTCATTTTTATCTTGATCATATTGATAAATAATATAAGGCCACAAAGATGTTCCCGCACTTTGGTTATGGCTTAACGGAGATTTAACCATGCCATCTTGATAAAATTTACTATTAGCCCCTAAAGTATTAATCATTTCAAAAGTATTATTATCTGAATTATATTCCCATACTTCCATGTGCATCCCTGCCATTGCTGTCGTGGTAAAATTAATAATAATTTCATCAACACCATCTTCATCAATATCACCGATTCCAAATTGATTTTGTTCAAAAAATGATGTATCAATTGTACCATTAATACCTCCACGTTGATCAATATAACTATCAGGATCTTGATATACCGCTAATAAAAAGTCATAATACTGATCAATCGATACTCGATTATTTATTTCCTCAATTTTGTCTTCAATCTTTTCTTGTTGTTTTTCATAGACTACATCAAGCGCCTGATTCAATAATTGTGTTGCCTTTTCAACTTCATCTTCAATTACATAAACATCCGCCAATTCTATATATGCCGTTGCTTCTTTCGGTTCGATATCAATTGCTTCTAGATATTTATCTTCTGCTTTTATATACTCTTTTTCTTCTACATATTTACGAGCACTATCAATCACTTCGTTATACTCTTTTTCTTTATTTACAGGCCTAAAGATAAAAAACGCCGCTATTGCAACTGCAACAACTAAAACAAACGCAATTATAAAAGATATTTTTTTATAACCCTTTCTTTCTAACTTGGCACCACAATTAGCACAATAAATAGCATCTTTTTTATTATTTGTTTGACAATGTTTACACTTCATGATCTTTTCCCCCTACATACAACTAATTATAACATTATCTATTTCGACTTTAAAATAGACCATAAAATATTTTTTATCTTATTATTAAAAAATCTTAAACATCTTAAATTAAATTGACAATCATCTACGTGTTAGATACCATCATTTTAAGAAAATAATTATATAAAATGTCCAAGGAATCACGATGAAAAAGATTAGACAAAAGAAAAAA
>NZ_JAGHEW010000224.1 GCF_017889095.1 Thomasclavelia sp.
TCATTTTATGGAAAAATAACTATTTTATCAAAATTTTCAATATAATCTTTACTTCCTTTAAAAAACAAAAAAAGCTCGTTTGAGCTTTTATTTGCTTACTATTATTAAAATATATGTTACGACATTAATTAAAATAGGAAAATAGTACGGTTTATAACGACCTTTCTTTTTAACTCCGATCCAATCAGGCTTCTTATTTAAAAGCAGCATATAAACAAGATGTAAAACAAAACCACTGCTAGTTATTAATAAAACAAACTCCCATTTATTTAAATAACTAATTTGATAAAAACCAATATGATTAATGATCTTTTCAGGAATAGAATCATTAAAAAAACAAAATACAACTATGGGTAAAAAACAAAATAAACCTTCTTTAATTCTTAATGTTTCCAATAACGATTTCACCATATTCATCCGCAACGTATTCAATCACTTGATTTTGTTTCAATGTTTCTTGGACATTGATCAATCGCTGGTTAGAAGAACCTCGATATAATAAAGATAGGCTTTTTTTCTCCATAATAAAACGACCATCAACCAATAAATCACATAATTTCAATAATTCTAGTTTATCTTGATCTTGAATAATTTCTTCATATTCAAAACCACTATACAAAACAATATTTAGATCATGTTTCTTTGCTTCCTGGCAAAGATAAATTAATGGTTTTGTTTGTAATAATGGTTCACCACCTGATAAAGTTATTCCATCAAGGATAGGATTATCAAAAATCTCAGCTAAAATTTTATCCACATCTTCTAAATAACCGCCATTTAAATCATGACTGCCAGGGTTATGACACCCTGGACAGTTATGATTACAGCCTTGAGTAAAAATCGTATAACGTAAACCTGGTCCATCAACAATTGAATCATTAGCCGTTCCAAACAAGCGAATCTTCATTAATCATCACCTGTTTTTTTAGCTAGATAATTAGTAATACGACTAATTCGTTCATGACCATGATGCATTTTTTCACTTCGTCCACACAATGGACAAACATCATCAATTATCCCATTATAACCACATAATGGATCACGATCTACAGGATGATTAATCGCTCCATAACCAATGCCATTATCATGCATCGCACGTACAATTTTTTCAAAAGCAGCAATGTTTTTAGTTGGATCACCATCCATTTCAATATAACTGATATGACCGCCATTAGTTAATTCATGATACGGTCCTTCCAGTTTGATTTTTTTATAAGCGCTAATTGGATAATATACAGGAATATGGAAACTGTTAGTATAATATTTACGATCAGTAACTCCCTCGATTTCACCAAAAAGTTTTTTATCCATTTTAACAAACCGTCCTGATAATCCTTCCGCTGGTGTGGCAATCAAACTAAAGTTTAAATGATATTTTTTACTGGCCTGATCCATTGCATTTCGCATGTGTCCGACAATTTGTAACCCTAATACTTGAGCCTTTTCGCTTTCGCCATGATGATGACCTATCAAAGCTTTTAGTGTTTCCGCTAAACCAATAAACCCAACCGTTAAGGTTCCATGTTTTAAAACTTCACGTACTTCTTCTTCAGGTTTAAGTTTTTCGCTATCAAGCCACACTTTTTGTCCCATTAAAAATGGATAGTTCATTACTTTACGGCGACATTGAATCTCAAAACGTTCTAGTAACTGATCAATACATAGCTCCAACATTTGATCTAATTTATCAAAAAACTCATTAACATCACCGCGAGCCTTGATTGCTAGTCTTGGTAAGTTAATTGAAGTAAAGCTTAAATTACCACGTCCAAAACTAATTTCTTGACCGGGATCATAAATATTTCCCATTACTCGAGTACGACACCCCATATAAGCAATTTCTGTTTCCGGTGTTCCTTTATAATATTGTTTATTAAACGGTGCATCGATAAAAGAGAAATTAGGGAATAGACGTTTAGCTGAAGTTCGACAAGCTAATTTAAATAAATCATAATTAGGTTCTCCCTGATTATAATTGATGCCTTCTTTAACTCTAAAAATTTGAATTGGGAAAATTGGTGTTTCACCATGTCCTAATCCTGCTTCAGTTGCTAGTAAAATATTTTTCATTACCATCCGTCCTTCACTAGACGTATCCATACCATAATTGATTGAACTAAATGGTACCTGGGCTCCGGCTCTTGAATGCATTGTATTTAAATTATGAATAAAAGCCTCCATCGCCTGATAAGCTTCCCGATCGGTTTCTTGATAAGCGTTTTTTGTTGCAAAACCAATAATGCGATCACTTTCTTGATCGATTTGATTATTTAATAAAACTTGTTTTAATTGTTCATTAAAATTAGAATCGATATCTAGCGCTGGTTTTAGCGTCATTTCCTGTTTAACTCTTTTAACAATTTCTTTTCCATCAAGATCACATAATAATGTTATTGCTTTTTCTAAGTTTTGATAAAAATGTTTATAATATGACTTAGCAATTCCTGGTGCCATACCATAATCAAAATTAGGAATAGCTTGACCACCATGTTGATCATTTTGATTCGACTGAATTGCAATACAAGCTAATGCAGCATAAGTAGTAATACTATTAGGTTCTCTTAAAACTCCATGCCCTGTTGAAAAACCATCTTTAAATAATTTGATTAAATCAATTTGACAGCAAGTAGTTGTCAAAGTCAAAAAGTCCATATCATGGATGTGAATATCTCCTTCAATATGTGCTTTAGCATGTTTAGGATTTAATACAAACATTTCATTAAACTGTTTAGCTGCTTCAGCTCCATATTTCAACATCGTTCCCATTGGTGCATCAGCATTAACATTCGCATTTTCCCGTTTTAAATCACTATCTTTACTATCGGCAAAAGTAATTTCTTCAAATGTTTTCATCAAGCGTGAACGCATATCCCTCTCTCTTGTGCGATTAGCCCGATATAAAATATAAGCTTTTGCCACCCGTACATATCCTTTTTCAATCAATACTTCTTCAACTGTATCCTGAACCAGTTCAACGGTAGGTAACTCACTTTTTTTCTTTTCTAATTTTATTTCGACAATTTTCGCAATATCTACTGCATTTTTCAAATCATATTTTCCACCTGTAGCTTCAAATGCTTTATAAATTGCTCCGGCTATTTTATCAATTTCAAAAGATACAAGACGACCATCTCTTTTGCGTATATTTTCAATCATTGCCATTTACCTCCATGCACCCTATAGTATAACTTATTTGCAACATAAATTCATGTTATATACTTCTTTGCCCTATATCTTTTTAAATTATAAAACAATCTTTCACCATTAAGTAAACGACCAAACCCATTAAAACTTTTAATTAACAGCAGAGTTTATAACACAACAAAAAAGATGTCGATTTTATTCGACATCTGATAAATCTTCGCCATTAGTAGAGATAACTTTTTTATACCAATAGAATGATTTCTTTCTACTTCTAGAAAAATCACCTTCATGAGCATTATTATAATTTACATAAATAAATCCATAACGTTTATCATATTCACCAGTTGAAGCAGAAACAATATCAAATGGTGACCACATCGTATATCCTAATAAATTAACACCATCATAATCAACAGCATCACGCATTGCTTCAATATGAGCTTTAAAGTAATCAATTCGATATTGGTCATTGATAGAACCATCTTCTTCAACTTTATCATAAGCTCCAAAACCATTTTCAACGATCATCATTGGAAGTTCAAAACGATCATTAAACCAGTTTAAACACCAGCGAAGTCCTAATGGGTCAATTTGCCATCCCCAGTCACTAGCTTTTAAGTAAGTATTTCTAACGAAATCTTCTCCTGAGTAATCAAATGTTTTTTCATTACGTCCTTGATATTTAGTGGCAAAAGACATGTAGTAAGAAAAACCAATATAATCAACTTTACCATTTTCTAAGATTTCTTTATCTTCTTCAGTGATGAAGTCATAACCTTTGCGTTCGAATTTTTTTAACATATGGCTTGGATAATGACCACGAGCATGTACTTCTACATACCAGTATTTTTGATGCATTGCTCCAAGAGCATTCATAACATCTTCAGGATTTGGTGAAGCTGGATAAACACCATTCATTCCAATCATACATCCAACTTGTAAATCCGGATTAATTTCATGGGCTGCTTTTACTGCTAAAGCTGAAGCCACTAATTCATAATGAGCTGATAAATACATTAGATATTCAGGATCATCACCATCTTTTAATAATACTGCCCCTTCTTGAATTAAATTATGTTGTGTAACATCAGCTTGATTATTGATTTCATTAAATGTCATCCAATATTTAACTTTATGCTGATATCTTTCAAAACATACTTTTGCGAATTTAACGAACATATCAATAGCTTCACGATTTCTAAAACCACCATATTCTTTAGCTAAAGCCCATGGTAATTCAAAGTGTGATAAAGTAATTACTGGTTCAATTCCATATTTATGACATTCATCAAATAAATCATCATAGAATTTTAAACCTTCTTCATTAGGTTTTTCTTCATCACCACGAGGGAAAATTCTTGTCCAAGCAATTGAAGTTCTAAAAGCCTTAAATCCCATTTCAGCCATTAAAGCGATATCTTCTTTATAGCGATGATAAAAATCAACCCCAACATGATTTGGATAATCTTCACCTTCAATAACCCCATCAGTTAAACGACGTGGTGCTCCAGTTACATTATCACCAGCCGTTTCAACATCACTACAGCTAATTCCTTTTCCGCCTTCTTGCCAGGCACCTTCACATTGATGAGCAGCTACTGCTCCACCCCATAAAAAGTCTTCTCTAAATCCCATACTGTTACCTCTTTTCTATATTATCTTGTTATCTTTAATTATATAACAAAATCGAGATTTTTTTAATGACTTTTTAAATTAAAGAAACTTTTTTTTCATGATTTTTTCACAGTTAATTTTATAACTGATACTTATTTATCGTTACTTGATAATCTTTATAAATTGCTACTATATAACCAGTACTAATTTTTTCAATCAAACCATAACGAAATAAAACTTCCTGGTCGAGATGATACTTTTCAACTAGACTATGCATTACTACTTTAGCCTGTTTTTTATCTAATGAAGAAACCCACCAGCGTTTTGGTTTAACTTTAGCTAAGCGTAAATAGTCTTCAATCAATAAATCTTGATATTTTCCGTTTAGAAATTGATTTAAATAACTAAATAATTCATCATTTTGGAATTTAAACATCTTAAACTGATGTTTTAAATAATAATTACCAAGATCTAAAAAGAAATAAAATGGTGATTCTACCTCACTAATTACTTTTTTTAATGTAAGTGGCATTTTGCCACTATTCCAAAACTTCTCCAGCATTTCTTCAACTAAATGAATTTGTTTGATATCATCTTTAGATAAATCATTGCTTTCAATTAATTCATACGGCGGTCTATCATCATAAACATAACCATACTGATTAGCTTCATTTCTTAAACTTGTTCCTCTAAGCAACTTTAAAAAACCAAGTTGTAATTCTTTAGGATAAAAAGCAAATACATCATCAAATGATTTAGCAAAACGTTCTAAATTTTCTAGCGGTAACCCAGCAATTAAATCTAAATGAAAATCAATTTTATGATTTGTTTGTAACTGTCTAATTACCTCGCTTAAACGATTAAAATCCTGATAACGCTTGACAATTTCATTAGTTGGTTCATAAGTTGACTGAATCCCAATTTCAAAGCGTAATAAACCATCAGGAGCAAATTCATTAATATAATCAATGATCTTTTGATCTAAAACATCACCATTAATTTCAAACTGAAACTGAATTCCAGGCCGATAGTTTTTAAAAATAAATTCTAGGATAGCTAAAGCATGACTAGTTTTAGCATTGAAACTACGATCTAATAACTTAACCGTTTTTACACCACTATCAATGATCATTTTCAACTGCTTTTTTAAATAATCTAAACTAAAAAAACGTAATCCTTTTTCTAAAGACGATAAACAATATTGACAGCGATACGGACAGCCGCGACTAGTTTCAAAATACAAAATCCGATTAGCCATATCTTTTAGATCGCATTCTAATAAATATGGTGAATCTAAAGTTTCCAGATAACTAAGATCAACTGGCTTAGTCTGGCGATAATCACGATCATCTTTAGTCGAGATTCCTTGAATCTTAACCATTTGTTTAGCTTCAAGACAATCAAGCAACTGTTTAAAAGCTACTTCACCTTCACCACTAATTAAATAATCAATTTCAAAATTATCTAAAAAATAATCGATTTCATAGCTAACCTCTGGTCCACCAATTACAATAATCAATTCTGGACGTTCTTTTTTTATCTTGGCAATTATTTCTTTGATCAATTCAACGTTCCAAATATAAATACTAAAAGCTAACACATCAATTTTTAGACTTAATAATTCATGAACAATACGATCAAGATCATCTTTGATCGTATATTCTTTAAAACTGACATCATGATGATCTTTAGTCGCTACATATAACAATCTTAACGCTAATGATTTGTGAATGTATTTTGAATTTAATGTTGTAATTAATGTTTTCATAAACTCCCTCTTATTAAAATAATCTAGGGAATACCCTAGATTATTTTTCCTCTATTTCTGGCATAACATTTTTATATAGACAATATTCTTCAAAAGTCCAATTATTTTTAACTATTTCTTTGGCAACGTCTTTACCGACATAACGTAAATGCCATGGTTCATGGGCAATTCCGGTAATATTATCACGTCCACTTTCAAAGCGGATGATAAATCCATATTTTTCGCAGTTTTCAACAACCCATTTATATTCATCAGTATCCCCAAAAGTAATTCTTTGACCATCAACAACACTTTGTGAAGTTAAATCAATTCCTAATCCTGTTTGATGTTCACTAGCACCAGGTTTTGCAACATATTCAGCGGCATATTGACCACCATAACGAGTTTCAAAATCATTATAAATAGCTACTTGAGTTTCATAAGAACGATAAGCACTATTTAAAACTAATTCAAGTCCTTCTTTTTTAGCAGCATCATACATTTCTTTTAAAGCATTAGCTGTTTTTTCTGTCATCTTTGAATTTTCACAATCTGGTGCTACTGGAATCTTACAATCTACTAAATCCGGTTCATAATTATTTGGCAAATAGAAACCTTTCTTAACCAATGTTAATAATTCTTTAGGGTTTGTAATTGTATATTCATCTTTAGGTTCCCCATTACTTGAAATGATAAATGGATAATTAGTGATACCAACAGCATAATTATAATCTTTATAAGTTGCATAAGCACTAATATATTCTTTTAATTTTTGAATTTGATAACCGGCAACCTTACGATAAGGTTTAAGATCATCATAGCTATATTCATTATCAATTAAATATTGAAAATCATCTTCACTAGCGCCATCTTCAACCAAATTCCAAATTTCTTTTTCACTATATGAAAGATCTTTTAAACTATCAACTTGGTTTTCATATAGATTATCAATGTAAGTAATTACATCATCATAATCCATTTTTTTATTTAAAGCTAAATATCTTTCATACTCATCATACCATTCAACATGATCAGAATTATCGATCCATTCAACAATATGATCCATTTTATCATGACTTAGGATTTCATTTTCTTCATCGCTATTAAGTGTTAAGATCTCACTAGCCTGAGAAAACGAATATCCTTTAAACATTAACTGAATTCTAGTTAGATTTAAAACAATAACAGCTGCAATAATTAAAACCGCAATAATCACACCAATGATAGCTACGCGACCAACTCGTAAACGGCGTCTAGAACTAGTCCCATAGCTACTATAATATCCATAATCTCTTCTTTTTTTAAACATCCTTTTTTGCTCCTTTATTTACCAAATCCAAATAATTTTGTCGACCACTTGCATATAAATCATTACCAGCACTATCAATAACTACTACCAAAGGCATCTCATCAACGACTAAACGACGAATTGCTTCTGGTCCTAAATCTTCAAAAGCAATCACTTCACATTCTTTGATACAGCTAGACATCATCGCTCCAGCACCACCAATAGCTCCAAAATAAACACCACCATGTTTTACGATAGCATCTTTGACCGCCTGGTTACGATATCCTTTACCAATCATCGAACGTAATCCTTCTTTAATTAAACGAGGGGCATACGCATCCATTCGCCCTGATGTCGTTGGCCCGCCACTGCCAAAAACCATTCCTGGTTTACTAGGAGTTGGCCCGACATAAAAGATCACTTGATCTTTTAAAGGAAATGGTAATTCTTTATTTTCATTTAATAAAGCCATTAAGCGTTTATGCCCAGCATCGCGACCAGTATAAATGACTCCGCTCAATAAAACTTCATCCCCTGAGTGTAATTGTTTAATTTTTTCTTTTGTCAAAGGTGTTGTTAGTTTAATCATAAACTTGCCTCCTTATGTCTAGATACATGACAACAAATACTTACAGCAACTGGCATTCCTGCAATATGAGTAGGATAAGTTTCAATATTCAATGATAATGCTGTTGTTTTACCACCATAACCAGCTGGTCCAATTCCCGTTTCATTAACCATCTCTAATAACTCTGTTTCCAGCTTAGCATAACGGCTATCTTGATGATGGCTACCAATTGGACGTAACATGGCCTGTTTTGCTAGCATCGTCACTTTATCAAACGAACCCCCGATTCCTACCCCAATTACCATTGGGGGACAGGCATTAGGTCCGGCATCATTGACTACTTTTAAAACAAAATCTTTGATTCCATCCACTCCATCACTTGGTTTTAACATTTTTACCTGAGACATATTTTCTGAACCAAAGCCTTTAGGAGCAACAACAATTTTAAAAATATCGCCAGGAACAATATCAAAATAGATGATTGCTGGGGTGTTATCTTTAGTATTGATTCGTTCAAATAACGGATCATCAACAACTGATTTACGTAAATAACCTTCCTGATATCCTAAACGAACCCCTTCATTGATTGCTTCTTTTAAATTTCCATCGACATGTACTTCTTGACCTATAGTTACATAAATAAACGCCATACCGGTATCTTGACAAATTGGCATTTGTTTTGCTTTAGCTAAAGCAGCATTTTCAATTAAGACATCCAATGTTTTTTTAGCTAAAGGATAGGGCTCTTTAGCCTCTTTATTTTTAAGGGCATTAAAGACATCTTCAGGTAAATTACAAGCTGCTTCAATGCATAATTTTTTAACTGTTTTTATAATATCTTCACATTTAATTTCTCGCATTTTGATTCCTCTCACAAAAAAAGGCATCTAACCTTTTTAAATAATATTTTCCTGAATATTAGGATAATATAATGAATAATATCTAAGTGACATCAACTCAACGGTCGTAAGTAAAGTATGCTTACCAGTTTTACGCTGTTTGCTTTCACCTAATACGATAGTATAGTCAATATTGATGTTAATATCAAGACCTGGATTATTAGTTATTAAAACAACTTTACATTTTGATTTGCGTAAATACTGCATTATTTTACTACTATTTTTCAAATAAAAACCATTTACGGTCATAATAATCGCTACACTATTTTGATCTAACGAACGGGCACAGTCAATTTGCCGTTCAGTTTCCATATACGCCATCGTAAACTTTTCCAACATCAATAAATCTGTTTGAAAATGTAAAGCTGCCGAATGTGAAAACTGCGTTCCAAAAAAAGCTACCGAATCACTATCATGAATCAATGCTAACACTTTATCAATAATATCCCAATCTAAATACTCCGGTAATTTGCTTACGGCATCGCAAACTTGTTTACTATAATATTCAGTACATGATTGCGGATTATCTTTCATGACATTTAAAGGAACATTGATCAAGTTATTAAACTTTTTACTGTCTGATGCAAATAAAGAACACTCTTGTTTTAAATGAGCATAGTTTTCATATCCTAAGGTCCGACAAAACCGCGAAATAGTTGCAGGGGAAACATAACATTCTTTAGCTAGCTGACTAATTCCCATTTTCGCTACTTTAGAAAAATTATGAGCCATATACCAGGCAATATTATAGTTGGTATCTGCTTCATTAGCTGTATCTAAAAAGATAATCAAACGATAAAACAAACTTTTCATTATGCTCTTCCTCCACTTACGTGTATTATACACTAAATTTCGCTAATTTAAAATAGTCGTGGCAATACCTAAAAAAATTAATTTCACATAATTTTCGATAATTGCTTTACATTTTTACCAACCTTTTATCCTAATATAATAATCGTAGTCAAAAGATATTCGATTTTCCCTTCAATATAACGACTACAAAATATAACGATATCCTTCCCTGATATCATATATTATTAGTATCCTTTCCCTGATAACTAATAAAAAAATGGCAAGTGTTAAGCACTTGTCATTTTACTATCTTAAAATTTGACGATAAACGCGTAAAACATTACCATAAAAAACTTTTTCAATTTCAGCTTTACTAAGTCCCGCTTTTTGTAAAGCTTCTGCTAATAAATTCATCATCGAAGCATCCTGAATTTCTAAATTTTGATCAATTCCATCAAAATCCGTTCCCAAACCAACATAATCAATTCCCACAAGATCTTTAATATATAAAATATGTTTAACCATATCTTCAACACACGATCTTACATGACCAGTAGTAGATGGCTTTAAAAAATCACCACAAAAATTAATTCCCATGACTCCACCACGTTTAGCTAAGGCTTTGATCATATCGTCAGTTAAATTACGGGCTACATTACAAATAGTTCGCGCATTACTGTGAGAAGCTACAAATGGTTTAGTAGTATATTTTAATACATCATAAAAACCGGCATCCCCTAAATGAGAAACATCAATGATCATCCCTAAACGTTCCATTTCCTGGACATAGGCTATTCCAAATTCAGTTAAACCATCCTGGTCATTGATGCTTTTCAATCGGGCAAACCCTTCACCGCTAGTCATATTAGGAAAACCAATTCCATTTGGATAATTCCAGGTCAAAGTGATCATCCTAACTCCAAGACGATAGTAATTGCGTAAGATTGCTAGATCATTTTTTACGACCGCACCCTCTTCCAATGTCAACAACGCCGACATTTTACCTTCATTTTGATTATCAATAATATCCTGGTAACAATAGACTGGTTTTATCATATCTTGATTTTTATCTAATTCTCGATAATACAAATCAATTAAACGCTGGGCTTTGACTAACGGATCTAATTGATCATTTAAATCAACGAACATGGCAAAATTCTGTAACAAATAATCCCCTTTAACCATTTTATTTAAATCAATATTAAATTTATTTTCTTTTAATGCGCCCCCTTCGTCGTAAATTCGCAAAATTGTATCACAATGCATATCAACAACTTTCATCGTTATCACTTCCTTACTACCATTCTATGTATCGTTATTTTTATTATCCTTTTTTTATTTTATAATATAGTGAACCGAAATGCAGCCTAGTCCACCATGACAAGTTAAAACAGCCGGTAATTTACTTACTAATACTTCAATTTCACCAAAAACATCCTGAATGATTTTTTTAGCTTTTTTAGCACCTTCTAAATTATCACCATGGCATATATAAATACGATGTTCTTTTAAGTTAACTCCCGCTTCTTTAAATTTATCAATAACTAACTTAACAATTTTAGTTTCCGTCCGGCTCATACCATATTTATCAACACAGCTGCCATCTTCTTTTAAATATAACAGCGCTTTGATTTTTAAGATCGTTGCCATTTTTGCCGCTACTGGTGATAAACGGCCTGAACGCGCTAGCTGTTTAAAATTCATTGGCGCTAAAAACGAAAAACAATTATCAGTCTTATGTTTCAACATCGCCATAATTTCTTCAACACTAGCGCCTTGATCAGCCATAACTTTAGCGCTAATAGCCATATCCATGACCGGTGCTCCAATTTGACGACTATCATAAATATAAACATTATCCATTTCTAGATTATTTTTGACTAAATTAAATCCGCTCCAAGTTCCTGATAAATCACTGCTGCAAGTAACAATGATGATTGCTTCATAATTTTTTTCTTTCCATTGTTCCATCAAATTTTGCAGATAACCAGTATTCGGCTGTGATGTTGAAGGTACTGCTCCCACTTTTAATTGTTCATATAGTTCATCAGTTGAAATATCAATTTGATCTTTATATTCCTGACGATCAATGATCACACTTAATGATACTAATTCAATTCCGTATTTTTGTGCCTGACTCCCACTCATAGCACTTGTAGTATCAGTTACAATCAAGTAATTTTTCATTTTATTATTCCTTTCATAGTTTGATTTCTTTATCTTGATAATCTTTGGTCAAAGATTGATATTTTTTTAGCCAGGCCAGTGCTTCTTGATATTCTTCTTCAGTTAATAACTCATCTAAAATATCATTATATACTAATGAACAAACATCATAGATACTTTGCCATAAAGCATCAAATTCATTTTCCACTCCTTTCTTTAAATCCCCTTGTTCACTTTCTTGATAAGCCGCTAACTCATGCCCTAATTTAATTGCTTGATCTTTATTAGCCACTATTCTTCCTCCTTTATCTTAACAAAATTATAACATTTATTTACTAAACATGGTATATTCTCTTAACTTTCCCTGTTTTATTTTATCTAATCATATCATAAAATCAACTTATATAATTACTTAATAATCATTAAATATAAAAAAACTAGGAGATTTTACTCTCCTAGCCATCTTTTGTGTAAATAAATTCCTGAAATCAATAATGATGAAACAATCATCATCAAACCAAACAATTCTATTTTTCTATCATCGCCAGTTGATACAACTGTAACTTTTTGATCATACATAACTATTTGTTGACCTTTTTCAGTATTATCTACGATGAAATTTATCTTATCAGCCTGGTGATAACCTTCAGGAGCTTGTTTTTCAATTAAAACATATTCTTTTCCAGCTACTAATCCAGTAATTGAATGCGGTTTATCATTAGTTACCCATTCATCAATTACATTCCCATCTAAATCTTGGATAACTAGTGTTGCTCCTGATAATTCTTGATGAGTTTTATCATCTTGTTTAGAAATTTCGACAAACGTTGGATAATTTTCTAGTTCTAACTGTTGTCTGTAAACCTTAGTTGTTGTATCACTTTGACTAAAGATTACATCATACTTTTTAGAGTCTAAAACCAAACCAGGGATCGTAGCAATTTCTTGAATTTGATACTGACCTAGTGGTAAATCTTCAACCTTTAAATAACCTTCATTATTTAAATTGTATTTACCAACAATAGCCCCTTTAGCATAAATAATACTTCCATCAATTGGTGAAATGATATCTTCTTTAGCCGTTAACTGATAAATAATTGGTGATAGATCATCAATTTTTAATAAACAAGTATCACTATCTTTTAATACCACTTCTTTAGTAAGCTCCAATTCTCCTTTTGGCTGACTATTAGTAACATTTATTTCTAAAATAAAATCACCATCTTCATCTTTACTATAATCACGAATGTTTTCAATCGTAAATTCAATTTGTTTATCTAAAGCTAAAAAACCATCTGGTACTTTAACTTCTTCAAGATAATATTTTCCTGGATCTAATTGTAATGGCAAGATCACACTGCCTAAATCGTTATTATGATTTAAATAGGCGCTACTTACAACTATATTTTCACTATTGGTAGTAAAAGTATCATAAGTTTGACCGCCAACTTTTTGTTTAATCGTTTCATCAGCACGATAAATAACTTTTCCATTTAAAACGATATCTTCTTTAGCCTTGATTTTAAATGTTGCACTATTTAAAGTCACGATTTGATTTGTTTCTTGATCACGTTTGATTAGTTTAAGCTGTGTTGTATAAGGACGGTTATTAATATCGATTATTTTAATTTGTTCAATATCTGGATATTCACTATAATCATCACTTATTGTAACCGTAAAATCCGGTGCTGTTATATAATCTTTAGGAGTCTTAGTTTCTTTAACTAAATACTTTCCATAAGGTAAATATGGTGTATTGGCTTTTCCATTTTCATCAGTAGTGATAATAGCGTATGTTGTTGCCTTATCCCAGCCAACATGATCAACTTCACTTTTTAACTTGAATGTAAACTCAGCTCCCTGCAATCCTTTGACAAAACCACTAACACCATCTTTTTCACCGGATTTATGAATCTGAATCTTTTGCATATTAACTCGATTAGCAGTTTTCGAATCAACAATAACTTTAGATACACTTTGATTAGCATACTTCAAAGAAACATTAATAATATCCTGATTTAACACTAATGAATCATTACTGCTTATTTCCTTTATATAATATTCACCTAAATGAAGATCATCAAAAGTTATCTTTCCGTCTTGATCAGTTTTCTTAGCCACAATCAATTCATCTTGATCATAATATACTTTCGTACCAGCTTTATTAGTAATTTTTTCCTTGGCATATAGACCATATTCATTACCTTCAATAAATGCCTCTCCTAGTTTGCCAGCAGTTTTACTAGTATCGATTTCTTTTGTTAGAGTGATCTTCCCTAATGGTTCATCATTGCTTACTGTTTGGGTTGTTGTTTCATTTGCATTTATGACAATTTTATAAACTGTTTCATTTAATAAATAGCCTTCAGGTGCTTGAATTTCTGATAATTCATACGTTCCAAGCGGTAAGTTTTCAACTGTGATTTTACCATCAGTAACTTTAATTTCCTGTTCGTAGCCATCGAAGCTAGTTGCTTTTAACTTAAAAATAGCACCATCAATCAAATCTTGATTCAAATTAGTTTTCGTTAATTCTAAACGACCACTATCAATCCAATTAACACTATAAGTAAGATTTGCGATATCATAAGTATAACTGCCATGACTTTGCGTATTTCCACTGCCGTAAATAGCCAAAGGAACAAAACGAGTACAGTTATTTCCCGCAATATTGCCACTTGTATAATCTTCAAATACATTCATTGGTGCTATCAAATAAAAGCTTTGACCGCCACTAACACTGACAACCCCATTACCTGATTTTCCAGTTGAAATATTATGCAAAGTTACGCCATCTTGTAAAGTAACATTGATCGTTGCATTTTCTGTCGCATTAAAAGTAACCGTATTAGTTTTTTGCATCCGGATATCAGGATCAAAATAAGCCGTAAAATTATCACTTAAACTAGGATCTTGTGGTGCTGGTAGACTAGCAATATAGTTATATAATCCTTTTAGACCAATTCCTAACGACTCTAATCCATCTAAATCAACACCCATTAAATCACCGCTATAAGCAATTGATAAAAGTACATGGGTATATAAATAATGCGTTTCTGGTGTACTAAGACCATCATCAAACAGACCATTACCAGTGCCATCTAATTCACCTGGTAAAGCCGCTGGCCCACCAAAACCATAGTAGAGTAATTTACTAACCATTTCATTAGAGTTGACTAATTCTTCGGCCGTTTTTTCACCAGCTGATGGACTATTTTTACTTGACTCTAAACAATATGACCATTGACCATTAAAAGTACACATCCAGGTACTCCATTGTTTTACACCTAATTTACGGGCCCACCATTCTGGATAATCTAGTTCTTTAACGCGAGTAAATGGTCCGGTATAACTGGCAGCTTCTAGATGATTAATACTACCTATCAAACAAGAAAACATCATCATCAAAATAATTATTATTTTTAAAAATTTTAAACTTATCTTTTTCAATCTTATCATTTTCTTTTCCTCCTCAAAATAAAAAAAGTATCGCTATGATACTACCTATGTTGCCATCATTTTTCTTCACCTCACTTTTACACCATTACTTCTTTTAAAAAAAATTCACGATCAACAATTAGAAGTAATTGTGTTATCCAAAGAAAACAAATAACTATAAAAAAATAAAAAGTACCGGCCAGGGTACTTTTTAAAATAGTATATTCGTTTTCCATGTCTTAATTCTAACATTCCTAATCATTCTTGTAAAGTTATTGCGATCAAAGTAAAATAAATATTTTTTCAATATTTTTATCTTTTTAATAAAATTTAATTATATTATTTAGTTAAATTACAAAAACAGTAAATAAATATGATACTAATTTAAGACATATTTGAGAAAAATTTGCGAAAATAAAAAGAAATCCAAATAATCTTGGATTTCTAATTAACTTCATCATCAAGCAATCAAGCAACTACTTCTTTTTTCTAGTAAAGATAGCTTTTATCCCTCGGCTAACAACTTGGAAAAAACTTAATGAACGAACAAGATTTTCAGATGGGATATACTTGTTAACCGCTCTTAATAAAGCTTTATTATCACGTGATGAAAAAGTAAAATTACCATTTTGTTTAGTCACTACCGCAAAGCGAGGAATCCATTTTCCTTTAAATAACACCGATGCCATCACACAATTTACTTCTTCCCAAGGAATTTGAATATAATCCTGGATATTTTTATCATTATAAAACTCTAGCGCCTTATCGCCAATCATGATCTTACCATAGGCTGCTAGTCCTAAATATGAAGTAGCTGGGATGGTTAGATCGACTTTTGTATTTAAAGACTGTACCACTGTATTTCCTCCTTTACCTAAGTTTTTTTACATAATACGAGCTAAACGAGCTAAGATACCAACAATGAATAATGCTACGATGATTACGATTGGTGAAACTTTTTTCTTTAATAACCAGCAGCAAAGTAATGTTAATAATAAAGCTGATAACCCTGGAATTAATTGGTCTAAGTTTTGTTGTAAAGTTGTAACTTTTTCAACATTTAAACCATCAGCACCTAAAGTACTGTATTGTTCTAAAGCATATTTGATTCCTTCAGCACCAGATTTAACTTTATCCCAATCAATGAAAGCACCTTCAGATTGAGTAACAGTTGATACAATTGGTGTAAAAGTAATACTTACCCAACGTTGTACCAATGATCCGATGATAAACATACCTAGAATTGAAGCTCCTTGAGTAACTTTTCCAAGTAAACCACCAGATAAGTCCTGAGCAATTGAAGTTCCTACTTTGTATCCAAATTCTTGAGTATACCATAAGAAAGCAAGACGAATAATATTCCATGCAAAGAAGAATAATAAAGGTCCTACAATATTACCACTTAATGCTAGTGAAGCACCTAAAGCTCCTAAAATTGGACGAAGAGTAAACCAGAATACTGGATCTCCAACTCCGGCAAGAGGTCCCATCATACCAACTTTAACCCCTTGGATTGCCTGATCGTTAATTTCAGCACCATTAGCCCGTTCTTCTTCTAATGCTAATGTAACCCCCATTACTGGAGCTGATACATACGGATGAGTATTATAGAATTCCATATGTCTTTTTAATGCTGCAACTTGATCATCTTTATTTTTATATAATCTTTTAATTGCTGGAATGATTGAATAACACCATCCCCCATTTTGCATACGTTCATAGTTCCAAGAACCTTGAAGGAACTGATGACGCCAAGCAACTGATAAACGATCTTTTTTTGATAATTTAATTTTTTCTGCCATTGTTTTTTTCCTCCTTCAAGATTTTAATAATCATTTAA
>NZ_JAGHEW010000025.1 GCF_017889095.1 Thomasclavelia sp.
GAGAAAATATGCAATCAAGAGATAAAATTGATTTAATTTATAGCTCAGTAAATGGAATTGATCGAATTTATCAAAAATGGGCAAAAAGTCAAAATGTAGGTTATTATGATATGCTTTTATATTATGCCTTGATGGAAATTGATAACCAGGGAATGACCCAGGTACAGTTTTATAAAGAATTAGATATTCCTAAAACTACGGTTAATAGTATTGTAAAAAATCAATTAAAACAAGGTTATATCTATTTTGAAGTTAATCCCAAAAACAAAAAAGAAAAATTAATTTATTTAAGTGAATCAGGCTTAGAATACGCTAAAAAGTTGATCTTGCCTTTATTTGCAATCGAAGAACATGCAGCATCATTAATAGATGATCAAGAAGTAGAAATGTTTTCTAAAATTCTATCAACTTATGCTAAAGGCTTGTTAGAGAAAATGAATCTTTAAAGATAGCTTTTTCATTAGATTAAGAATATAATATAATGAAAAGGCTGGGAAGGTGAAAATATGATTAAAGATTCAGTTTTATCAATATTATTAAGATATACAAATTCTCAATATAAAAAAGATTCTAATTACGATTTAGCCTGGATGTTATTAAAATATTATAATGATATACCGGATATGACTATTAATGAGTTGGCAGATAAATGTTATGTATCTAGTTCAACGTTATCACGATTTACAAAAAATATTGGATTTGAATCTTTTTTGGAATTTAAAGAAGCTTGTAGAAATACTTTAAAAATAATGGATACTGATTATTCATTAGCTGTATCTAAAGCCAAAAAAGAAGATATTCAGCCAATTTTTTCTAGATATACTAAACATGTTATTGATAATATTCAATTTGTCTATGATCATTTAGATTATCATCAGTTGGATAGAATTACCCAAAAGATGAATGAAAGTGAAAATATAGCTATGCTAGGAATGGAGTTTTCGACATTACTAGGACAGCATTTTCAAAATCGATTAGCACTAGTAAATAAATACGTTAAAATCGGTTTAACATATGATGATCAGTTGAATATTGTTGAAACGATCAATGGACCAGCAGTCGTTTTTATTGCTTCAATTGAAGGTGGATATTTTTATCGTAATGATGAAATAATGAAAAAATTGTTATCAAAAAATAATATTTATATTGTTGTTTTGACAATGAATCTACAAAATAAATTAATTAAAGAAGCAAATGAAGTAGTATTATGTAGTAAAGAAAATAGTGATACTGAGGGAAGAATATCTTTGTTATATATTATTGAGTTGATAATTATGTATTATTGCATTAATTATTCCCATTAGATTTTCATTTTTTGAAAACCAAGCATTAATTTTGAAAATGCTTGGTTTTTTTTGACGACTTAAAATGGGTCTTTTTTTGTTACAATATTTTTAGACAAAGGCCAATGTCAATAAAATACATAAGGAGATAAAAAATGGATAAGTTTACAAGTTTAATAGAAAAAACACTTGTTCCAATTGCTAACAAGTTATCAAATAATAAATATTTAAAAGCTGTAAGTAATGGGTGCATGTCTTTATTAGGGGTAATTATGCTAGGTGCTGTCTTTTCAATTTTTGTTAATATTTCATGGCAGCCTTACAATGATTTTATGGCTAAATATGGTTTAGACACAATCGTATCATTTGTACCAGCAGTAACAACAGATTTATTAGCGGTATATATGGCTTTTGCAGTTGGTTTTCGTGGGGCTGATTGCTTTGATAATGGAAGCTATAATATGACATCAGGATTACTTTCATTAGTAGCATTTATGCTTCTGACACCATTAAATACAACTAGTTTAGAAGGGATTAGTTTTTTTGATGTGAGTTATTTAGGAACAAAAGGAATATTTGTAGCTATTATAACAGGAGTTTTAGTTTCTAAATTATTGTCAGTAATTGTTCATAAAAATATTCGAATTAAAATGCCTGATGGGGTACCACCAATGGTTAATGAATCATTTTCTTCATTGATTGCTGGTTCGTTAATTACTATTGTTTTCATTATTATAAAAGTATTATTTTCGATTACATCGTATGGTAATGCTAATGATTGTATTTATACATTAATTCAAACGCCATTACAATCATTGACAGGAAATCTTCCAGCATTCTTATTATGTATTTTAGTAGCCCAGATGTTATGGTTTTTTGGAGTTCATGGCTCAATGACAGTTTTACCAATTCTATTTCCTATTTGGATTAGCTATATTGGAGAAAATACTGCAGCTATTGCTGCTGGAGAAACGGTACCACATGCTTTAAATATTGGAATGTGGGATTTAGCTAATTTAGGAGGTTCTGGAGCAACGATAGGTTTAGTTATTTTGATGTTCTTTACAGCTAAAAGTAAGCAGTATAAGCAATTTGGAAAACTAACATTACCTTGCGGTATCTTTAGCATCAATGAACCAGTAATGTTTGGTTTGCCAATGATCTTGAATCCGTTGATGTTAATACCATTTATTTTATGTCCAATTATATTAGTGGTTTTAGGATATTGTTTAATTCAAATTGGTTTAGTAACTGCACCAATAGGAATTTTAGGTTTAGGCTCTATGCCACCGTTTATTTCGGGAATAATGCAAGGAAGTATTAGCTGGGGAATATATCAGTTGGTAGCCATTATAATTTCAGTTGCAATCTATTATCCATTCTTTAAAGTTATTGATAAACAAGCTTTACAAAAGGAGCAAGAAAAAAATGGATAATCAATTTTTGTGGGGCGCTTCTACTAGCGGATTTCAAGTAGAAGGTGGATATAATGAAGATGGTAAAGGATTAGCAACAACTGATATTAGAAAGGTTCCTAAAAATATTGCGGATAGTAAAGTGGCTAGTGATCATTATCATCATTATCAAGAAGA
>NZ_JAGHEW010000225.1 GCF_017889095.1 Thomasclavelia sp.
AATCAGGAAGTAGTAATTTTGGATGATTTATTATGATAAATAAAAAACAATTATCATTAATATTAGTTATCTTTAGTATTTTAACAGTTATTGCTGGTGTTTTATTGTGGCAAGATCAACGTTATAACTTGATCATTATTTTAGTTTTGATTGCTAGTATGTTGGCATTTTATTTCCAATATGAATATAGTAGTGTAAAAACTAGGGAAGTTGTTATTGTTTCTATCATGATAGCTCTAGCAGTAGTGGGACGAACGTTATTTATTTTGTTGCCTAGTGTTAAACCAGTTAGTGCCTTGATCATCATTTTGGCGGTTGTTTTTGGCAGCCAGGATGGTTTTTTAGCCGGATCATTAAGTGCTTTGCTTTCTGATTTTGTTTTTGGAATGGGACCCTGGACACCGTTTCAAATGATTGCCTGGGGACTGATTGGTTATTTAGCGGGAATGTTTTCTAAACAGCTCTATCAAAATCAATGGTTATTATATTTATATGGGTTGATATCAGGAATATTATTTTCATTGATCATGGATTTGTGGTCAGTTTTAACAATTGAACAAACTTTTAATTTAACTAGATATCTGGTTACGTTTTTATCATCGTTGCCAGTAACAATTATCTATATGATTTCTAACGTTGTTTTTTTGATATTATTAAAAACAACTATGTTTAGAATATTACAAAGAGTAAAAGTTAAATATGGAATTGAGGAGAAGGATTAAATGAGAAAAAAGATTTTTGGAGTAGTTTTAACACTGTTGATAAGTGTTGTTAGTATCAATGGTGTTCAGGCAGCAAATTACAATTGGCATGAATTCTTGGCTAATAATGTAATTAATAAACAAACACCAGTAACTAAAGATACGATAAGTCTTAGCTGGTTACAAAATTTTTTAAATGGGCAGCTTTATGCTTATAACACCAATCCTATCATTGAAGACGGTTACGTATATATTGCCGTTGATAATACCTTATATAAATTAGATAGTAATAGCGGTAATGTTCTAGCAAGTACTACCTTAGATGCGTCAATTGGCTATAACGCTTATCTAGCTTCGGGATCACAAATGATCTTTGTAGCGTTAGGAAATGGAAAAATTCAAGCTTTTGATAGTCAAAATTTAAATTCATTATGGCTGTCAATTGCTCAAAATGGTAATTTAGTATCACCACTTACCTATTATAATGGTTATCTATATACAGGCACTACCATATACGATGATAATTATAATGTAGTTGGTGGTAAATATTATGCTCTTGAAGTTAGTGACGAAGATATAAGTTTACCTAATGAAGAAAAAACTAACAGTTGGGAGTATGACTTGCAGCAGGGTGGTTATTATTGGTCTAAATCTAGTGTTATTAATGATCATCTAGTCTTTGTAAGCACTAAGGGTACTTTGGTATCTAAAGATTTGACGAGTGGTAAAGAAACTGCTTTAAATTTAGATAATAATCAGACACTAATTTATTCTGGTGTTTGTTATGGTGATGGTAGTTTATATATCGGTAGTAAAACTGGGAAAATCTATCAAGTAACGCTTGATGAAAATGGTGGTTTTGACACTTATCAGACAATTACCGTATTGCAGGGAACAGCTTCAATTACCGGTACACCTGCTTATTACAATAATACGTTGTATTTTGGCGGTCAAATAGGAAGTAATTTTGATGCACCAGGGTTTGTTGCAAAGATGGATACAAACACGCATCAAATTAATACTATTGAAACTTTGGCTAATGTCCAGTCTTCTATATTGCTTACAACGGGTTATGATGAGGCAATTTATGGTTATTATACAGTAAATAATTATCCGGGCGGAATAAGTGTATTTAAAGATACTGGTGATTCATTTACTAGTGAAATGATTTATGAACCACAAGATAATTATCAAAATTATACTACTGCCAGTGTTATTAGTGATGGCCAAAAGTTATATTACACTAATGATTCAGCAACATTATTTGCTTTAGAAAAAAATGAAATTGTCGTTAAAGTACCAGGACCAGTTGAAGATGTTCCAGCAGTAGAAACTACTAATAATGATAAAACAACAACTGCTGTTAAAACTGGTGATGACCAGATTACGGGAGTTTTATATATGATGATCATTAGTGCTGGTGCTTATTTCTTAATAAAAAAATATGCATAATGATTTAAAACGTACTGTATTTTTCAGTACGTTTTATTGTTTTTGAGTTAAATAAAAACTATTTTTTGTTGTTATAGTCGCAGAAATTGTAAGCGCTAAATTTTCTTTAAAAAGTTCTTTAAAATAGCATTATTAGGTGGTATAATTGGTATATAGAAATTTTTAAGGAGGAGTCATAGAATGGCAGAAAAAATATCTTTCGTTGTATCTGATCCTGTAGGATTACATGCTAGACCAGCTACTATCTTAGTTAACCAAGCTAGTAAATTTACTAGTGATATTAAGTTAGTATACAATGGTAAAGAAGTTAACTTAAAATCAATCATGGGTGTTATGTCTTTAGGTGTACCTACTAAAGCTACAGTAGAAATCATCGCTGAAGGTGAAGACGAAAAAGATGTAATCGCTTCAATTGCTAAAGTTATTAAAGAACAAAAAGTAGCTGAATAAGATAATTAATACAAAGGAGATCGTTTGATCTCTTTTGTTTTTATTAATGAAAGGATATAAAATGGCAAAGAAAATAAAAACAAATGCATTAAGGATGTTAGATCGCGCCAAGATTAATTATGAAATCAAAGAATACCAATATGATGAAGAACATTTAAGTGGTGAACATATTGTCGATCAGGTAGATTTAAATGCCAACCAAATTTTTAAAACATTAGTATTACATGGAAATAATGGTTTTTTAGTCTGCTGTATTCCGGTTTTAAAACAAATTGATCTAAAAAAATTAGCTAAACTTTCCAATAATAAAAGTGTTGAAATGATTCATATGAAAGACTTGCTAGCAACAACCGGCTATATTAGAGGGGGTTGTTCACCAGTTGGAATGAAAAAGAAATTTCCAACTTACTTTGATCAATCAGTTACTAACTGTGAGCAAATCGCACTAAGTGCTGGTAAACGTGGCTATCAAATGATCGTACCCGTAAAGGCGATAATCGATTATCTAGAAGCCAAAACGGGCGATGTAGTGAGGGATTAAGATGCTTCAATGTTATTATGGTAATGGTAAAGGAAAGACAACGGCGGCTATTGGTCAAGCAATTAGATTAGCTGGAGCCAATCAAAAAGTTTTGTTTATTCAGTTTTTAAAAGATGGTAACAGCAGTGAAATTAAAATGTTAAAACATTGTGGGATAACCGTATTATATAAAAAAATGCCAGAAATGTTTATTGATATGCATGATCCTAAAATGATCAAACAGGTTAGTAAATTAGAAAATGAATTGTTTGATGCTATTGATGAAAGTTATGATGCTATTGTTTTAGATGAAATCTTAGATGTAATTACGTTAAGTTTGATCAATGAAGGTAAAGTATATGATCGTTTATGTAAGTTAAAAAATGATCATGAAGTAATTTTAACAGGACGGATGCCAAGTCATAAAATCAAACCGATTTTAGATTATTCGAGTGAAATAAAAAAACATAAACATCCTTATGATCAGGGCATCAAAGCCCGAAAAGGAATTGAATTTTAAACATCAAAGAATCAATTATTGTTTTTTAGTAAGCGTTTTCAAGGTAAAAAAACGGATTTTTATTAAAATTTGATTTTTGAGACTATAGGCTAGATGTAACCGCTAACTTTTTAATAAATTTGTAGCAATTTCATTGTAGAAACAAGTAGTAAAATTAAATTGAATTTGTTATAATTAAAACAAGGGGTGAAAACAATGAGTTATAATGAAGAATATCAAAGATGGTTAAATTGTGAAAGTCTAGATCCATCATTAAAAGCAGAATTAGCAAGTATGAGCGAAAAGGATAAAGAAGATGCCTTTTATATGAATCTAGAATTTGGAACAGCAGGTATGCGTGGAATTTTGGGTGCTGGTACAAATCGTATGAATATCTATACAATCAGAAAGGCAAATGTTGGTTTTGCAAAATACGTTGCTAAATTACCAGAAGGAAAAGAAAGAGGGGTTGCGATTGGTTATGATAATCGTCATATGTCATATCAATTTGCAATTGAAAGTGCTAAAGTATTAGCAACTTATGGAATTAAGTCTTATATTTTTGAAAGTTTAAGACCTACTCCAGAATTATCTTTTGCAGTACGTTACTTAAAATGTGCTGGTGGAATTATGATCACTGCTAGTCATAATCCAAAAGAATATAATGGTTACAAAATTTATGATGACACAGGTTGTCAGCTAATTCCTGAATGGGCTGATGAAGTTGTTGGATATGTAAATGAAGTTAAAGATGAATTAGCAGTAGAAGTAGCAAGTGATGATGATGCTTATCCATATATTAACTGGATTGGTGAAGAAGTTGACGAAGCTTATTATAAAGAAGTTATGGCAATTGAAATTAATCCTGGTATGGATAAAAATGATTTCAAAATCGTTTTCTCACCACAACATGGTACATCAAACTTACCAGTTAGAAATTGCTTAACAAGACTTGGATATGACGTTGTTCCAGTATTGGCACAATGCGCACCTGATCCTGATTTTACTAATACAGAATCTCCAAATCCTGAAGTTGCATGTTCTTATGATCTTGCAATTAAAAAAGCAAAAGAAGTTGATGGAGATGTCGTAGTAATTTGTGACCCTGATGGTGACCGTTTAGGTGTTGTTGCTAAACATGACGGTGAATATGTATTAATGTCTGGTAACCAAAGTGCTGCAGTATATCTTGAATATATTTTAAGTGAACTTAAAAAACAAGGTAAATTACCTGATAATGCGGTAATGTATAATACAATCGTTACTAGTGATTTAGGTGAATTAGTTGCTAAATCTTATGGTGTTGAAGTTGAAAAAACTTTAACTGGATTCAAATTTATCGGAGATAAGATCCGTAAATATGAAAAAACTAAAGAAAAAGAATTTGTTTTCGGATATGAAGAATCTTATGGTTGTGTAGTTAAAGATTTCGTTCGTGACAAAGATGCTGTTCAAGCTGTAGTTATGGCTGCTGAAGCTGGTAACTTCTATAAAAAACAAGGTAAAGATTTAATTGATGTATTAAATGAATTATATGCAAAACATGGTACATTCAAAGAAACTCAAATCGCTTTAAGTAAAGCTGGTGCTGACGGTGCTAGAAGAATTAAAGAAATCATGGATAACTTAAGAAAAGATGCACCTGCTAAAATTGGTGATTATGCGGTTGTAGCTGTAGAAGATTATCAAAGCAGTGAAAGAATTGAAAATGGAACTACTACAACAATCGATTTACCAAAATCTAACGTATTAAAATACTACTTAGAAGATGGATCTTGGATTGCAGCTCGTCCTAGTGGAACAGAACCAAAATGTAAGTTCTATTTCTCAATTAAAGGT
>NZ_JAGHEW010000226.1 GCF_017889095.1 Thomasclavelia sp.
TTATCTACCCCAAGAGCATTAAATTCTAAATACCGATTTGATGAATAACTAGCACAGGCTTTATCTTTAATTTCATCTTTTAATTCTTGTTCAATTGCTTTTAAATATGCCATATCCCTGCGTTCGTATAATAACTTAGCAATCTTTTCATCTTTTAAAATATCGATGTTATACTCATCAATTACTTTAAATGGTGCTTTTTGTTCCGTTTTTCGTTTTACTTCATCTTCATCTGCGTTAAATATATAACACATATCAATCGTAAAAACTAACACACAAACATCATACTTTCGTGCTTTTTCAAATAACATTTTTGCCACTTCAAAAGATAGACCTTTGAAATTTAAAATACGACTATTTTTGTTTTCAACGATCAAACCACCATTAAAACAAATCGAATACTCATTTTCTTTGTCATAAGCATCAATTTCTTGTAATATTTCCGGAATCATATTGAAGGCACGACCTGTGGCCGGAACAAATTTTAAGCCTTTATTACGAGCTTTTTTAATTGCTTCGACATTAAAAGCCGGAACATGATGTTTAACTAATAATGTTTCATCTAAATCAGACAGCATTAACTTATACATACTTTCTTTTTCCCTTTCATTAACTTATTGATATCATATCATAAAAGATACTTTAATGGTGCTTTTTTTCAAAACAGAAAAACATTATAAAAGGACATCACTAATGATGTCCATAAAATAATTCCATAAATATTGGCACTCGTTTGCGCCATTCAATTTCGTTATGAGCAGCTTCTTCAAAAAAACGAACTTCAACTCGATCGGTCTTTTTAATTAATTCTTCATAAATTTGATCATTGCTTTCATAATAAATACGACTGATTTCTTCATCACCGTTACCTTCATTACCACCCAAATCTAAATAAAAACATTCAGTAGCACTTAAATCACTTTTATTGATCAAATCAATAAATTCATCAACATAAAACCAGTAAGCCGTTGAAAGCGAGGCTGTTTTTTTAAAAATATGACTATATTTAATTCCCGCATAACTAGTAATAATACCACCCATTGAGCTGCCAACCATGGCACAATCTTCTTTGATCGTTGGGAAGTTTTTATCAATATACGGTTTTAACTGTTTAATAATAAATCGCAGATATTTTTCACCTTCACCACCAACTTTAATATTTTCATCACCATATTCCATTAATAAAATATCTTTTTTGATTGGCCAAGGTCCATATTCATCCTCACGTTTGTTTAATCTAAAATTACAAGGGATGGCAACCATGATCACATCTAAATTAACAGCTTTAACATAATCATAAAAACCCCAACTAACATTCATATAAGAACTTTCATCAAAAAAAGCATTTTGACCATCATTTATGTATAAAACTGGATATCTTTTATTGCTTTGTTGATAGTCATCAGGTACATAAATTGTTATTTTTCGTCTACGACGAAGTGAACGCATATACATATTTTTTGTAATAAACATCAATAATACCCCCTAAAAAACTTAGAAACAAAAATAAGCACTTTGTGCTTATTTTACTCCAGGAATAATGGACACCTGTTCTCCTTCTCGAGAAAAAATGTAATTTTCACGAGCATAACGAGCTACATAGTCTTCATCATTCAATAAATCCACTTCATTTTGTAATTCATTTTTTTCAGCTTCAACAATCTTTTTTCGCTCTTTTAAAACCGCTATATCATCCTGACGCTGAAGAACGGTCATTGCGCTATTAAACAAGACAATCATCATTACACATCCAAGCAGCATAAAACTAATGCCTTTTACTAATTTGAAAATCTTTCTTTTACTAGCCATCTAATCACCTTCTTCATGCGTTTTATTATACCATTAATCTTTTTAAAAATGAATATAATTGGGGATAAAATATATTTTAACATTTTTACAACCGCTTCAATTACATAAAACATATAATAACTATAATAGTTAAGATAAACAAGATATCCAAATAGCATACTGATAATAAAATAAAATCTAATTACCCCATTATTGATCACTAACAAACCAAGATAATAGAGATACCCAAAAACAACACCAGTAATAATCTGTATAATATATCTAAAGATGCTCTGGTGGTATTTATAAAACACACGATTGATAAGACTATAAACAAAAGTAAAGAGAAAACCAAATACCAGTGAATAACTGATCCCTTGAAGCTGGTTAATTAAATCCATTACTTAAGCAATTTATTAAAAACACTTTCTTTACTTTTGGGACCTTTTTTATTAGCTACATAAGAAATAGAATCAATATTTCCTTTGATACTAACTTCATTTTTCTCTTGATCTAATCGTGTTAACGACAGTTCAGTTCCTGTGATATTTAAGAACCCTAATGAAGTTTCAATTAAAAATTCTAAAGAATCAAAGCTTTCAATCTTTTTAACTCCTGTCAATTCAATATTTTTACGATCTTTTAAATAAACATTATGATAAGGAGTATGTTCAAAACGAATACTATTATTATCCATATAATTACCTCCACTAATAAATATGCATTAGCGAGGAATTAAGAACCACTAAATTTGTTCAATATCTTTATGACGATATTGTTTTAAAGCCTTAGCTTCAATTTCTTTGGTAAATGCATCTTTGCCCTTATTATATTTTTTTATATTATTAGGATATTTCTTAGCCAGTTTTTCTTTTAACTCACCATATTCTTTAGCTACTTCAGGATGATCTTTTAAATAATCATAAAAAGCAATTAATGATTCAATGCGATCATGATTATTTCCATCATAAGCATGAACATGAACTGAATTATCTGCCTTCATAAAAAACCTTCTACCTTTGATTCCATCTTCTCCTAAACATTGATAACCAGCTTTTTCAAACTGTTCATTTAATGAATCTAATTTATTTACATCTTTGACTACTAATAAAATATCAACTGTTGGTTTTGCTTTTAACCCTGGAACCGCAGTTGAACCAATATGAGTGATAGTAACCAATTCACTTACAAGTATATTCCTAATCTGATTAGCTTCGTATACATATCTACGTTGCCATTCTTCATTATAATCAACTACTTCAACTTTTGCCATTTTCATCACCGCCTTTTAATCTATTATAGCATGTCTAGAAAAGTTTAAAAACCATGTTTCTTGCAAAGAAAAAGATATTTGGCTAGCCAAATATCTAAATCTTGCTTAAAAATGAACAATAAGCTAAATACGCTTCATAAACATCCACTTTACTTACTATTTCCATTGGGGCATGCATATTTAATACCGCCACTCCAGCATCAATTACATTCATATTATAGTTACCTAAAATATAGGCAATTGTACCGCCACCGCCTTGATCAACACGACCAAGTTCAGCTGTTTGATAATAAATATTATCATTATCTAAAACGTTTCTAATTTCAGCCATATATTCACCATTAGCATCATTAGAACCACTTTTACCACGAGCACCAGTATATTTATTAAAAACAATTCCTTTTCCTAAATAAGCCGCATTCCTTTTATCATTGACACTTAAATACAACGGATCAACCCCGGCACTAACATCACTTGATAACATTTTAGAATTAGCCATTGCCATCCGTGTTTTAACAAAACTGTCTACTTTCATTTTTGCAAGTAAACAGGCAACACTATTTTCAAAGAATAGTGACTGGGCACCCGTAGCTCCAACACTGCCAATTTCTTCTTTATCAACTAAAATACAACAGCTAGTATATTCAGGATTTTCCATTTGTAACAAGGCCATTAATGAAGTATAAGCACAAACCCGATCATCATGACCATATCCAGCTACCATACTGCGATCTAAACCATAATCACGAGCTGGCATACTTGGTACAACTTCAATTTCACCACTTAAAAAATCTTCTTCTTCAAAATCATATTTTTCTTTTAAAATTTTAAGAATATTAGCTTTAACAGCTTCTTTTTCACTATCTGCAAGTGGGATACTACCTACTGTTACATCAAGATCTTCTCCTTCAATAACTCTAGCCGCTTCTTTTTTTAATTGATCTGCCGATAAATGAATCAATAAATCACTAATTCCTACAACTGGATCATTTTCATCTTCACCAATATTTACATCAATTACTGTACCATCTTTTTTAGCAATGATACCTATTAATGAAAGAGGAATAGTTACCCACTGGTATTTTTTAACACCACCATAATAATGAGTATCTAAAAGGGCAAAGCCTTCACTTTCATACAAAGGATTTTGTTTCAAATCCATTCTTGGTGAATCAATATGTGCTCCTAAAATACGCATTCCTTTTTCTAATGGCTGTTTTCCCATTACATATAAAGCAATATTTTTATTCATATTATTAACATATACTTTATCACCTGGTTTTAACTCATTATATTCATCTAATTCCTTAAAACCATGTTGTTTCGCTAATTCAATACTTTGCTTAACACATAAGCGTTCTGTTTTTCCCTTAGTAATAAATTTTTTATAACCTTCATTAAAATCCATTACATCTTTAATTTTTTCATCACTATATTTTTCCCATGCAAGTTTTGCATACATTTAAATCACCTTCCATTTATACTATATAGTATACCAAATTATCATATCTTACAAACATTTTACATCATTATTTATTTAAAAAGCTTAGCTATTGAAGCTAAGCTTTTTGTCAAAGATCACGTTTGATCGGTTCTTCTTTAACGATTTCATAAAGCATCGTACTATCTTCTTTTAAAACATATTCTCGCAGTTCTTTTACTCGAACAGTTAATAACGTCCGACCAAATTCAATTTCGATTTCATCACCAATTTTTAAGCGTGTACTTGGTTTAGCAACTTTTCCATTTACTTTGACCCGCGAACTTTCGCTTATTTCTTTTGATAATGTTCGTCTTTTAATAATTCTCGATACTTTTAAAAATTTATCTAATCTCATTTTTAATCACTCATTACGGCTGTAATTGCCGGAACAACTTGTTTTTTACGAGAAATAACGCCTTTTAAAGTCGCCTGGCTATCTTCTAATTTAACATTAAATGCTTGTTCTGCCAAATATGTTTTATCACCAGCAGCCAATACTTCACTGTTAGCGTTAATAACATCAGTAAGTAACAACAAGACAAAATCTAAATTATTATCTTTAGCAAACTTATTCATATAATCAAGCATTTCTTGTTTATATGAAGCAAAACCTTCAATATCCATTGTATTAACCTGACCAACACCCACTGTTCCATTTTCAAATGGGAATTTTTTGAAATCCTGATTAAAGATTTCTTCTACGGTCTTACCAGCTAATGAAGTTCCTGCTTTAAACATATCCATCGCAAATTCTTCAATATTTACTTGCGCAATCTTAGCTAGCTTACGAGCTGTTTTAGTATCAACTGGTGTACATGTTGGTGATTTAAACAACAATGTATCGGAAATAACTGCCCCAAGTAAAATTCCTGCGATTGATTGCGGAATTTCCACATTAAATTCATCAAACATCTTAGTAACAATAGTTGCCGTAGAACCTAGTGGTTCCCCTCTAAATAATAATGGTCCAATTGTCTGGATATCAGCAACACGATGATGATCGACGATTTCCAAAATATCAGCTTCTTCAATTCCCGGAATTGACTGACCACGTTCATTATGGTCAACTAAAATAACTTTTTTACGTAATCCTTTCAACAAAGCAAAACGAGAAATACTTCCCACACAGCGATTATTTAGATCCAATACCGGATAACTTCTAAATCTTGTTTCACTCATGACTTCTTTAACATGATCTAACGTATCATCAGTAGTAAAGATCTTCAAATCACCTTTTTGCATGATATGTTCTACTGGAATTGCCTGAATGATTTGTTGTGAAGTTAAATAAGTATTAAATGGTGTTGAAATAACACTAATACCTTTATCTTTTAATTTTTCCAACATTGCTTTATCAAGATCTAATGATCCCGTTAAAATGATTAAAGAAACTCCGGCTTCGATCAATGAATTGACTGCATCATCACGGTCACCACCAACGATAACAATATCACCAGGTTTGATTCTTTTTTTCGCTTCTTCCCCACGCATAGCGGCAATATGTAAATCACCTTCAATTACTTTTAAATTATGATTTAAATAAAGGATTGAAGCTTCCAATGTATCAATTACATTTTCAATTGGTGTATGGGCTTCTTTTAATAAACTGCTATCCCATTTTTCCATATATCCTTCAACGATATTAGATGTTGAAAGTAACCCTAATAATTGTCCATGATCATCTAAAATTGGTGCTGATTTAACATTTTGCTGTTTCATTAGATCCCATGCTGTTTTTAAAGTTAACTCTTT
Organism: Thomasclavelia sp.; assembly: GCF_017889095.1. Lineage (GTDB taxonomy): Bacteria > Bacillota_I > Bacilli_A > Erysipelotrichales > Coprobacillaceae > Thomasclavelia. The sequence continues at coordinate 6,297 of NZ_JAGHEW010000226.1, forward strand.
TGAAAAAACAGTTACTTTATCATAATTTAGATCTTCTACTTTTTGTTTTACTGTTTTTAATAAAACTGGTATTTTTATATCAAATCTTTTTAATACATATTCAGTTTCCCGATTGACTTCACCAAGTCTTACAGGTACCGCATTATAACGATTGATTGCTTTTAATAAATATGAATATGCAATCGCTGAACAAATACTATCAGTGTCTGGATTTCGATGTCCACTTACATATACTAGTTCTTTCATTTTACCCTCCTATTTTTCCATTTTCTTTAAATAACGATATACAGTTGGTTCTGAAACAGCTAATTTTTCAGCTACCAAAACAATAGCTCCTTTTACCTTAAATGTTCCTTTTTCCTGTAAATATTTAACTACTTTTATTTTTTCATCAACATTCAAACGTTCTGCCAAGAAATAACTTGGGAATCCCATCTTTTCTAAACATTCTTTAATATACATATCGATCATTTCATCCAATGGTGATGACAAAATCTCAACTGGATTATCCATTTTAAATTCAATATCTTTTTCATCTTTAATTCCTAAGATTTTTTTGATCGTTGCCGTCAAATATTCAAAATCAGAAATATTAACATTAATACATAACATTCCTACTGGCATTTCCTTATCAGCTTCTTTAATAAAATAAGTAGCTGCTCTCATTAATTTCCCATCAGCACCGGTTGTTTTATAGTTAATTACATAATCATGATCAAGATATTGTTTTTCTTCTAAATAATGAATTGATAGATTCGATAATTTAGCTCCTACTTCTCTTCCAGAGTTATGATTATTAATTATCGCAACAATTTCCTGATCTTTAGAAGTTAGATCATGTAAAGCAATTTCAACATTGTCACCTAATGCCTTTCCTAAAAACACAACCATTGCAGCATATGGTTCCAAATATTTATACATTTTATCACTCCTTTATGCCAATTATACACGAAATGATAAAAAATTAACAGTATTTTTATCATGATAATAATTATTTCAATCAATTATCATCACATATTAAAAATTTTTTCCTAACAAATAAGCCCGTTTCAAATTATCATCATATTTTATTTCACGATCAGGATAATCCCGTGACATCCGATCAAAAACGATCATTTCTTTTTCTTTAGCGCGATCACTAATACAATCACCAAGCATAACTTCCTTCATCGCTGCTACCTGTCTTTGACGCAGCTTTTCTTTCAAATCACCGCCCATCGTCACTAACATTAACACCTTATCTAACGGTTTCATTGTAGCCTTGTTTCCATAAGCAAAACCATAAGTTAAGACCCGCTGGAACCAGCCAACTAATTTACTAGGTGCTTCGCTCCAAAATACTGGATAAATAAAAACCAGAGCATCACTTTGATTGATTAATTGCTGTTGTTTTAAAATATCTTCCGGTACTTTTAATTCATCATTATAAAATGCTTCTCGTAAATATTCCTGTTCAGTAAAACTCTCATTAAAATTCATTTGATATAAATCTAACAATTTAACATCATGATTTCCATCCTTTAATCCCTCAATAAATTTTTCTTTAACATCATAAGTAAAACTATTACAGCTAGGATGACAATAAACAACTAATACTTTCATGCTTTTCACCTCATTTATCATTATAACAAATTTAATCTTTTATCTATATTTTAAATTCATCTATTTGTCATTAAACTCCCACATAATCCGTTGAAGTTGAGATTATTTTGTGATATATTGAAAAAGAAATAACCAAGGAAGGGGTGAAAACATGCCATTTGAATCTTTAAAATCCTATTTTGATTCCATGCCTGTTGCCTTTACTGTTATTAAATTAGTATTAAATAAAAACGGTGAACCTATCGACTTTATCTTTTGTTATGGCAATGACGCATTTGCTAAATTAGAAGGTATTGCCTTAACAGATATGCTCAACAAACGTTTTTACAAAGATGTCTTTACCGACAGAAGTGATACCAAATGGTTAGATTTTTATTATTCTTGCGCTTTTTTAAATCAGAATCATGAATTACATGACTATAGCCCTGAAATTGATAAATATTTAAAAATAGTTTGCTACCCCTGGTTAGAAAAAGGATATTGCGCTTGTTTATTATTTGACGAAACTGAACTAGTGAATATGAAAAAAAGATTAAACCGTTTAGCCAATGTTGATGAATTCACTAATTTCAATAATCGTAATGCCTATCAAAACTTTTGTAATACCAATAAAAACAAAACTAATACTGGCGCTATTTTTGTTGATATAAATAATCTTAAAGAAGTCAATGACCGCTTTGGTCATGATACTGGTGACCTTTTGATAAAAACTGTAAAAGATAAAATAAAAATATGTTTTAACGAAAAAAGTGATCAGATATTTCGTATTGGTGGCGATGAGTTTGTCATTATTATCCAAAATATCAGTTACGAAGCTTGTAGAAAAAGAGTTATTAAGTTGAAAAAAAGCATGACAAATCATTACATCCCATTTTTACCTAATGTATTAGCTTCAATTGGCTGGCACTGGCAAGATAGATTTGTATCTATCAAAGCTTTAGTTGATAAAGCTGATCAAGAAATGTATAAAGATAAAAAGAATTTAAACAAATCATAAAATCCAATTATTTCAGTGATAAATTATTGTTTATCACTTTTTTGTTATTACAAAAATATCATTTTAATCCATAAAAACGATCATCTTCTTTATGGGTAAAAAATTGTAAAAGATATTCAATTTGTATGATCTTATTATCTTTTAAACAATTCTTTAGTATAGCAAAAAAGGTATCTTTCAACTAAGAAAGACACCTCGTCGTTTAATTATAATTTAGATAAATATTCATCCATTGCTTTAGCTGCTGTTTTTCCAGCACCCATAGCTAAAATAACTGTTGCTGCACCAGTTACAACATCGCCACCAGCAAAGACACCTTCTTTACTAGTTTTCATTGTGTCTTCATCAACGATGATACCACCCCATCTTTGAGTGTCTAAACCAGGTGTTGTTTGTCTAATCAATGGATTTGGACTTTGACCGATAGCAACAATTACTGTTCCAGTTTCAATCACGAAATTTGAACCTTCAATTACAACCGGTCTTCTTCTTCCAGAATCATCTGGTTCTCCTAATTCCATTTGCACACATTCCATTGATTTAACCCAACCGTCTTCACCTTCAATTTTAACTGGATTAGTTAATAATTTAAAGATGATTCCTTCTTCTTTAGCATGATGTACTTCTTCAGCACGAGCTGGAATTTCATCAACTCCACGACGATAAACGATATAGACTTCTTTAGCCCCTAAACGTTTAGCCGTTCTTGCCGCATCCATCGCTACGTTACCAGCACCAATAACACAAACAGTATCCGTAATTTTTACTGGTGTTGGATGATCTGGGAATTGGTATCCTTTCATTAAATTAACTCGAGTTAAAAATTCATTGGCAGCATAAACACCATTTAAGTTTTCACCAGGAATATTTTGGAAACGTGGTAAGCCCGCACCACTTCCAACAAAAATACCTTGATATCCTTGTTCTTGTAATTCATCGATTGTTACTGAACGACCAACGACAACATTAGTTTCAAAATCTACACCTAAAGCCGCAACACTATCAACTTCTTTTTGAACTAGATCTTTTGGTAAACGGAATTCAGGAATTCCATAAGAAAGAACGCCACCTGTTTTATGAAGAGCTTCAAAAACAGTAACATCGTAACCTTTTTTAGCTAATTCTCCAGCACAAGTGATTCCTGCTGGTCCAGAACCAATAATTGCAACTTTTTTTCCATTTGGTTTAATTTCCACTTCAGCTTTTTTACCATGAGCCATATGATAATCAGCAACAAATCTTTCCAGACGTCCAATTCCAACTGCTTCACCTTTAATTCCGCGAACACATTTTCCTTCACATTGATTTTCTTGAGGGCAAACACGTCCACAAATTGCTGGCAAGGCATTTTCACTAGTAATAATTTGATATGCTTCTTCAAAATTACCAGCAGCAACTTCTTTAATAAATTCAGGAATTGGTACTCCAACAGGGCATCCTTTTTTACATGGCTGATGTTTACAATTTAAACATCTAGTTGCTTCTTCCATCGCCATTTCTTTTGTATATCCTAAAGCTACTTCTTCAAAATTTTTATTTCTTACATCAGGTTCTTGTTCAGGCATTACTACCTTTGTTGGTGACATATTTGGTTTTGCCATTATTTGACACCTCCCATTAAATTACACATCCGATTAGCATTTTCACTAACAGTATGTTCTTCTTCTTTAAACATTCTTTGACGCATCATTAATTCATCAAAATCAACTTGTAATCCATCAAAATCAGGACCATCTACACAAGCAAATTTAACTTTACCGTCAACAGTTACACGACAGCATCCGCACATTCCTGTTCCATCAATCATGATTGGATTCAATGAAACTGATGTTTTGATATTCTTTGGTTTAGTCACACCAACAACCGCTTTCATCATTGGTACTGGACCAATTGCAATAACTTCATCAAAACTTTCACCTTTATCTAAAAGATCACTTAATACTGTTGTAACAAAACCTTTAGTTCCTAGTGATCCATCATCAGTAGCGATATAAACATTTTTACAGAATTTTTTAAATTCATCAGCCATTAAAACATATTGCGCTTCACGACCACCGATAATTACATCAACTTCCACACCACGATTAGCTAATTCTCTTAATTGTGGATATAATGGTGCACTTCCTACTCCACCAGCAACCCCAATTACGTGTTTAGCTTCATGGAAATTAGTTGGTACTCCTAATGGACCAACGAAGTCAGTTAATGAATCACCGGCATTTAATTTTGATAATTCTTTAGTTGAATAGCCTACAATTTGATAAATGATCGTAATTGTTTCTTTTTCACGATCAAAGTCAGCAATCGTTAATGGAATTCTTTCACCATCTTCACCAACACGAAGAATGATAAATTGACCAGGTTCGCATTTTTTTGCGACAAATGGAGCATGGATTTCCATTAATTCGACAACATCATTTAATACTTCTTTACGTATAATTTCGTACATGCTTCAAATCCCCTACTTTCTTATTACGTGTAATATTATATCTTTCTTAGTCAAAAGAAACAATGATATTTTAAAAAATTTATTTCTTTAATAACTTATTTTTAATAAAACAACGCTATATTTTATTAATAACTTAATGTAAAAAGGAAGAACCGCACTTCTTCCTTTTTAGTGTATTAATTTCTACGTTTTTTTCTTTTAACACTGACAAATATTCCTAATAATGATATTACAGTAACTGCTGCAGTTGCAAAAAGTGCCGCTTGATCGCCAGTTGATACTTTATCATTATTTGCTTGTTGATTATTTTGGCTTTCTCCCTGAGAATTATCTGGTTTAGATCCATCTGGTTTATCAGGTACTGGTGTTTCTTGATTTTTTTGATATCCATATATTACTTCTAATTCACCTTTTTCAATAATGCCGTTTGCATTTTCAGGAACTTGTACCAATGTGTAATTGTCAAACTCTTTTGTTTCAGAACTATAAGTAGTTCCTACGACATCTTCAATAACTATTGGATCACATAGATCTTTATTATTCTCATCTACATATTTTATAATTACCTTCCCTGTATCTGCGACATATTCAATATTTTCATATTGATGAATCAATGCTTCAATCTCTTGTACAGAATATAATGTTTTTTCATTAGGGGTATCTAATAAAGTATTTAATTGATCAATATTCTTTTGTACACCTGCATCATCTGTTTCAATATTCGCTAGTCCCTCTTTTATTGTCTTAACTACTGCTTGATAATCTGCTGCAGTATAATTTTTAGCTACTTGACTACCTAATAATTCCGGTCTAGGTGATTCAACTAAATATGCTAGACGTTCAAATTCTTCATATGTAAATCCTTCATCATACGTTGCTCCCCATGTTTTATATGCAAAACCAGCATATCTTGGAAATAATGTTCTTGAAAGAATATATTCTGGAACATAACCATGAGCATCATCCCAAATTGGGAATACTTGTCCTTGTGCCTGTTGTAAATTTTCAGTTAGGACTTCATCAACATGATAAAACGGATACGAAAAAGCACTACATGAATAAGTATATCTTGTAAAGTTTTCATATAAGTTCTTTGGTGCTGGTCGATCTAATTTATTTTGATTTTGTTGTGGCCATAAATCATGATAATTTGAAGATGAGCTTGACATTACATCATAACCCGCTTTGATTGCCTGAGAAGCTTTAATAGAACCATAGATTCCACCACCCCAAAAATCAATCACTATTCTTTCATCTAAATCAACTACACTATCGAATGAAAATAAATTATCATTCCATACTAATACTTTAATTCCCTTATCTAAAAACGGTTTAGCTGCTTCGTTAAAGAATAATTTTAAAGCATCATTTTCATTAGCGGCAGAATCATTAGTAACTTCTTTAGCCCATGTAGCAAGTTTTTGATCACCTTCACTGCTCCATCCTGATGTTTGGAAATATTCATCACCACCAATATGGATAGTCTTAGCATGGAATAAATCAGCTGCTTCTTGATAAATTGAATAAATATAGTTTCTTACTTCCTGTTTTGAAAAATCTAAATTCGAACAACTATCAGTAATTTTCCATTCTTTATGATAATCAGCTTCTTGACCAGAATGACCAGGAAAATCTACTTCTGGGATTACTTCAACATTAAATTTATTAGCGTAATTAACTAACTCATCAATTTCTTCCGATGTCCAAAAACCACCTTTGCGATCAACTAACTCTGGTGCTACTTTAGAATCAAAACGAATTCCTTCGTTATCTTTAAGACGTAGCTGTAAAACATTTTGCTTATAATAAGCCATTTGTTCAATTTGTTTTTTTAGCCAGTCGATTGAATAATAACGTCTACCCGAATCAACTTGTAACCCACGGATATTTTGATCAGTATAATCTTGCACAATACCACAATTCAAACTATCTCTTTGGATAAACGCCTGTAAAATCGTCATTGATCCATTTTGAATTCCTTCAATATAATCAGAATAAATAACTACCGTATTTTCTGTAATATTAATTTGATATGCATCTTTTTGGCAATCACGATCTTTAACCATTCCATTTAATTCAAAAGATACAGGTTGTTTATATAGCGTAATTCCTTTGGCGTTATTAATATCATCGATAACATTAATAGTATAATTTTCAATAATTCCTTTAGCTTTCATTGATTCAGCTAAATATTCTGTTTTTGCTTTAGAAAATTCATCCGTAGAAAAGAATTGATTTTTCTTTGTTAGTTTATAAATTCCGTCTGTTTGACTAAAATTTTGAATTGCTGGTACGGTATTTGGAAAACCATCTAAATCAGCTTTATAATCAATTGTTTGAATATCCTTATCCACAGTTCCTACTTCTTTTATTTCTACATCATCAAAATAGAACACTCCGGCCCCACTTTCATTACCGGTCCATTCCGTATAAGCAAATGCATAGATTTCATTCGTTCTAGGACCTGTCGTAATAGTATGAACATTAGTTTGCCATTCTGTACTTTTTTTAGAATTTGTTTTAATATCAGAAGCTAATTTCCAAGGGTAATCAGCTGTATAATTTCCATCAACATCTAAGACCCCGGTTGACATCTTTACTCCTGTTTCATTAAAATAATGGCTTGTAATTTCATAGGTTGTATTAGGTTTAACGTTATCAATAATAACATTAACGCTGCCTTTACCATAATTATAAGACCAAATTGGTATTTCATGTTCGTTTTCCGGTTTATAATTCCCAACTTTTATTGAATATTTTCCATCATAAGCTTTTTCAGAAGTTCTTTGAGCTTTGTATAACTGAATTGTACTCTTATCAATTTCATTTTCAAAAGATGGATTTGTCATATATTCGTTTTCCTGTGCATAAGCAGTTTGACTAAATAATCCTATGATCATTGCACAAGCTGCTACTGAAGCAAATATTTTTCTCTTTTTCATACATTTATCCTTTCCCTAAATATTATTTTCTAGAGGATTAATTATTCTTGCCTCCTTTCTATCCTCTTTGTTCAATATCATTTTAAAATGCCATATTCCTTGTTTCAATATACGAAATAGATTGTCTATTCAAATTTTAAAAACCTTTTCTAAAAATGAAATGCTATTCAAAATCTGAAAAATAATAAAATAACATCAAGAAATTAATATTTTGAAAAATCAAATAAACCGTATTATAATAAAAACAACATATAAAAAGGAGGTACAACTAGTTTTACTAGTAATAGATCTTATGGCTGGCTTTATTTACAAATTGCAAAACATTGTTAATATTACCCCAAACAACAGTAATACCGATATAAATATCGCTAGATGTTTATTAAAAAATCTTGATAAAATAAAAAAGAAAACATCTTTGCAAGAAATCTCTGAAATTTGTTATACATCCCCCTCAAGTATCAGTCGTTTTTGTCAAAAATTAGGTTATACTAGTTTTAATGATTTCAAAGCCGATTATTTAGGGGTTCAAGAAGAGTTAAATGAAACTATTTTAGACAATAGTGCTTTTAGCAAAATTAATATTTCGAGCTTTTTAAATAAAATTAATGCTAGTTTTTCAACTATTGATACCGATAAACTTAACCAATCAATAGATAAATTATGCGATGCAATACACAATTCTAAGCGCATTTTTATTTTTGCAACTCATATTCCTGGAGATTTAGCAAACATCTTACAAAGAGCTTTACTAACTGCTGGCAAATATGTTGAATTTTATCCTCGAAAAGAACATCAAATTGAATTAGCTAAGCAAATACGTCAAAACGATCTTTGTCTTTTTATTTCTTTAGAAGGCACTTTATTAATGGAAAAAGCAATTACTATTCCTGCAATTATTTCTTTGGCTAATAATATTTTAATTACTCAAAATAGCCAAATTAAATTTTCACAACAGTTTAATGATACTATTGTTTTAGGTAATCATGATGACGAAAATTTAGGTAAATACAAATTGTTATTTTTTATCGATTGCTTAATCAATCAATACTATAATAAATATGTAGTCAAAAAATAATTTTCTCCCCTTGGGGGATCCTCTTTTAAATCATCACAAATTTATCACTTCTAATAAATGTCATATCTTACAGCTAAATCAAATAATCATGTGATAATTGTATTATTAATAATCATAAAATAAGACTTTTCATTATGGTCAAAACCAAAACAAAGATTAACAATTGTATAAGTAACACCTTTTTACCTTAACTTAAAAATAAAAAACACGATTAATGCTATCCTATCAAAAAGATTGATGCAAAACACCTAATTTCAAATCATAAATTTATTGCTTCTTTTAAAATATTATATTACTATAAAATCAGGAGTGATACTGTGAAAAAAATTGCTATCATCATAGATAATTTAATCTTTTTAACTAAAACAATTACATACTTAAAAACAATCTTTAATAAAGCTAACCAGACCATTGCCATCACTACTTATAAAA
>NZ_JAGHEW010000227.1 GCF_017889095.1 Thomasclavelia sp.
GGAAAACCTTACTTAAATCGGAGGATCATAGCCTTAGTTGGGACGATTAAATCGGAGAACCATAGCCTTAGTTGGAAAGTAGATTTTATTAAAAGCAGAGATGGTCTTTTGACATTCTCTGTTTTTATTTTAAATAAAAAGCCAAGTTTTTAATACTTAGCTTTTAGATGTTTAAAACTTCAATAAATTTAAATTCGTTATGATCAAATTGAAAATGCAAGATACAGCAATTTGAAAACTTATTACCATTCAATAATTCTTCTGGATTGCCTAAATGTGAAAGAAAACAGCGACAAGCACCAGCATGACTAACGGCTAAAACAGTCTGGTGATCGGGTTTATTCATAATATCAGTTAATGTTTTTACCATTCTATCTTGTACTTGTTTTTTAGTTTCGCCACCATAAATCGGAAAAAATTCATCGTATTTTTCAATTGGCGGATTTAAATCTTCACTTTCAGCTTCAAAAATACCAAAATTTCTTTCTTTTAAACCTTTTAATCGCTGATATGGTAGATCACTAATAATTTCTAAAGTATCACAACACCTTTCGGCAGTACTTGAATAACAGTGATCAAAATCAATTTTGCTTAAAAGTACTTTAGCTTGAGTGGCTTGTTGAATTCCTTTTTCAGTAAGCGGGGAATCACACCAACCCTGAATTTTTCTTCGTTGATTAAATAACGTTTCCCCATGTCTAATAAGATATAGATTTTTCATTGATTTACCTCCTGGTATCATATATTTTAATCTTATTTGATCAAGTTGTATATATTTTTATTAACTAATAGTATAAATATATTAACGATCTTTTCACTATTTATTTATGTTATAGCAGTTTTCAATATCGTTATTGTACTTTTTATAAGTATAAAGATAGAATAATAGTAACAAAAGGAGGAAATAGTGATGAAATCATTTGAATTAAACAATCAGGTTTTGATCCCTGCAGTTGGCTTTGGAGTATTTATGGTTCCTAATGATGGACCAACTTACGAAGTTACTTTAACTGCTTTAAAAGCAGGGTATCGTCATATTGATACTGCTGCTGCATATATGAATGAAAGTGATGTAGGCAAAGCAATTAAGGATAGCGGCATTGACCGTCAAGAAATTTTTATTACTTCTAAATTATGGTTACAAGATTATGGTTATGAAAATGCAAAAATGGGAATTGAAAATTCACTTAGGTTATTACAAGTAGATTATATTGATTTATATTTATTACATCAGCCTTATGGTGATTATTTAGGAGCCTGGAAAGCATTAGAAGAGGCTTATGAAGCTGGTAAAATTAAAGCTATTGGTATTTCTAATGTAACTGTTAATTTATGGAATAAATTTAAAAATGGGATGAAAATCAAACCGGCTGTTAATCAGGTTGAATTTAATCCATTTACGCAACAAAAGGAATTAAGAAAAGTAATGGCTGAAGATAAGATTCGTTTAGAAGCCTGGTTTCCATTAGGACATGGTAATAAAGATTTATTAGAAAATGAAACTATTGTAACATTAGCTAATAAATATCATAAAAATGCTGGACAAATTATTTTAAGATGGATCTACCAGGAAGGAGTTATTTCTTTACCAAAATCAACTAATCCTGAAAGAATTAAAGGAAATATTGATATTTTTGATTTTGAATTAACGGAAGCTGAAATGCAGGCTATTCAAGCATTAGATAAAGGAAAAGGAACTCATGATCCTGAAGATCCAAGCAATGAAACACGATTAAATGCTTTAAAAATTCATGATTAAAAGGAGAAAATAATAATGGAATATGTAACATTAAATAATGGTATTAAAATGCCTAAAGCTGGTTTTGGAGTATTTCAAATTAAAGATCAAAATGAATGTGAACAAGTTGTTTTAGATGCGATTGAAGCTGGATATCGTTTGATCGATACCGCTCAATCTTATGGAAATGAAGAAGCGGTTGGTAAAGCTATCAAAAAAGCAGCAGTTGATCGAAGTGAGTTATTTATTACAACTAAAGTATGGATCAGTAATTATGGTTATGATAAAGCTAAAGCATCAGTAGAAGAATCATTAAAGAAAATGCAGTTAGATTATTTGGATTTAGTTTTATTGCATCAGCCATTTAAAGATTATCATGGGGCTTATCGAGCTTTGATTGATTTATATCATGAAGGAAAAATTAGAGCTATTGGTGTATCTAATTTCTATCCTGATCGTTTGGTTGACTTATGTTTAGATAGTGATGTGATTCCTGCAGCTAATCAAGTTGAAGTCAATCCATTTCATCAACAAGATCAAGCTTTAACCTATAATCAAAAATATGGCGTACAAATGCAGGCCTGGGCCCCTTTTGCAGAAGGTAAAAATGGAATTTTTACTAATGAAACCTTAATGGAAATTGGTAAAAAATATCATAAATCAGTTGGACAGGTAATTTTAAGATGGCTAGTACAAAGAGGAATTGTGCCTTTAGCTAAAACAGTACGCAAAGAAAGAATGCAAGAAAATATTGATATCTTTGATTTTGAATTAAGTCAGGAAGATATGGAAACAATTGCTGCTATGAATAAAGATACTAGTTCATTTTTCTCACATTATGATCCAGCAACAGTAGAAATGATTTGTGGTTTAAAAAGATAAACTAAAAATGAATAAATTAATTACAAAACAGACTACGGTTCAAGAAGTAATAGAATTAATGTCATTTTGTAAAGAGGCTAGACTTATCTTTCCCGTTGATCGACCTATTAAAAAGGAAATGACATTAAAACAAATTAGTTCACCAGATATTTATTTATGGTATAGTCATATTTATGTTGAAAAAACAATTGAAGTAATAGAAGCACTTTATCAAAATAGTAAAAAATACCCAATTTTTTATCATATTTACTCAAAGGAAGAAAGATTAAAAGACCCTTCTAAAAATAATACTGGACTATTCTTTTTCAAAGGAAAAAAGAATGCCCCGTTTGCTTTATGTAATGCTGGTGGTGGTTTTGTTTATGTAGGAGCTTTACACGACAGTTTTCCTCATGCCTTGTATTTAAGTAAAAAGGGCTATAATGCATTTGTCTTGATCTATCGGATCAATCATCCTTATGATGATCTAGCTAAAGCTATTTCTTTTATTTATCACCATCGTCAAAGCTTAGAAGTTGATTCAAATCATTATTCCGTTTGGGGTGGTTCGGCCGGGGCTA
>NZ_JAGHEW010000228.1 GCF_017889095.1 Thomasclavelia sp.
ACTGGGATGAAGCAATTCACAGAATCGCAATGAATGCTTATGAAGATCAATGTACACCAGCAAACCCAAGAATGCCAATCGTAAAAGATATGGAAGAAATCTTAAAAGTAACTTGGGATTATGAAAACAAATACGCTAAATAATTAAATTAGCGAATTCAAAGAAACAGCCTAAGCTGTTTCTTTTTAATATAAGATATGAGGGTAAAAATATTTTATAAGTAATTAGTAACTAATTTTAACTTTATGAATATTTAAATTTGCTTGATTAAAGCATTTATTTATTATTGTATCACTTTGAATATATTAAAAAATAATCACAAATTAGAAAATTGTTATTGATAAAAATAGTGATAATTAATTGACAATTACTGCAAAATAATCCATAATAATTTATGGTATTATAGTTATGTCAAGAAAAAACAATAATACTGCATAGATGACCCCTCTCCCATATAAATCATCTATGCACAAAAGGAACATTTTTGTTCCTTTTTATTATATGTAAATTTATTGAAAATAATCTTATTTTGATTGCTTAAGTTCATAAAGTGTTCACAATTCTCTTGTAGTATATAACCTGTCGTTAAGACAAGATAATATATTAGTATAGGTCACCCCCTTCTTCCCCAAGTATGACCTATACAGTAAAGGAAACGGTCCCCACGTTTCCTTTTTAATTGTCATTTTTTATTTTGTGATTATTTTTTATCATTAAATAGTATCATGAAAAAAAATTCTTGCTTGAATAATAAAAATTTTGTATAATATTAAAGGGCAATGAAATGTCTTCCATAGGAAGGCATTTTTATTTTTATAAATTACAAAAGATAGGAGAAATGAGAAAATGGCTAAATATATTTTTGTAACTGGTGGTGTGGTTTCTGGTTTAGGGAAAGGTCTAACTGCAGCATCATTAGGAAGAATTTTAAAACAACGAGGTTTAAAGGTTTTTATGCAAAAGCTTGACCCTTATATTAATGTCGATCCAGGAACGATGTCACCTTACCAGCATGGAGAAGTTTTTGTAACTAGTGATGGTGCGGAAACTGATTTGGATTTGGGACATTATGAAAGATTTATTGATGAACAGTTAAACCGTAATTCATCAATTACAACGGGAAGAATTTATAGTGATGTTATTTCTAAAGAACGGCATGGTGATTATTTAGGGGCAACAGTCCAAGTAGTCCCCCATATTACTAATGAAATTAAAGCAAAAATTTATGCAGCAGCGTCTAGTTCTAATGCTGATATTGTTATAACGGAAATTGGCGGGACAACTGGTGACATTGAAAGTTTACCATTTATTGAAGCGATTAGACAGATTCGTTTAGATCTGGGTTATGAAAATACTTTATATATTCATACTACTTTATTACCATATATTGGTGCTAGTCATGAAGTAAAAACTAAACCAACCCAACATAGTGTTAAAGAATTACGTGGCTTAGGGATCCAGCCGGATTTCATTGTTTGTCGAAGTGAGAAACATATTGAAAAAGAACTTAAAGAAAAAATATCATTATTTTGCAATGTTCCAGTGCAAAATGTAATTTCTAATTATGATGTCGAGGTACTTTATGAACTGCCAATGATGTTATTAAAACAGCACATGGATGATTTAGTTTTAAAACATCTACAGATTGAAGCACCACAGGCTGATATGCAAGAATGGCAAGATTTAATTGAACGGGTCAAAGGTTTAGATCATGAGATTACAATTGCTTTAGTTGGAAAATATACACAATTACCTGATGCCTATTTATCAGTAAATGAAGCATTAAGACATGCCGGGTATTATGAAAATAGCATTGTCAATATTGATTTTGTTGATTCAGAAGAGATTACTAAAGATAACGTTGCCGATAAATTAAAAAATGCTGATGGAATAATTGTTCCTGGTGGATTTGGACATCGCGGTATTGAAGGAATGATCATTGCAATTGAATATGCTCGTAAAAATAAGTTACCATTTTTAGGAATTTGTTTAGGAATGCAGTTGGCTACGATCGAGTATGCACGCAATGTTTGTGGTTTATTGGATGCAAATTCAATTGAATTTGAAGAATTAACGAAAACACCAATCATAACCTTAATGTCGGATCAGTCGCTTATGGATATGGGGGGAACACAGCGCTTAGGAAATTACAAGTGTGCATTAAAAGCTAATTCTAAAGCGCGAGCTCTTTATGGTAAAGAGATGATTGAAGAACGTCATCGTCATCGTTATGAATTTAATAATGATTATCGTAAATTATTAGAAGATAATGGATTAGTGATTGCCGGAATTAATCCGGAACGTAATTTAGTAGAGATTATTGAAATTGAAGATCATCCATATTTCGTGGCTTGTCAATTCCATCCGGAATTTACTAGTCGTCCTAATCGTTCACAACCGTTATTTCAAGGTTTGATAACTGCTGTTTGTAAACAAAAATATCAATAAGGTACTACGGTACCTTTTTGTTTTGAAAAAATTTTTTCAAAACATGGCAATAAAAATACTTTATCATGATGTTGCGATATAATATAGAAAAAGAAAATAGGAGGAATAATTATGTTTTGCGATTATCATGTTCACTGTGAATTTAGTGATGATTCTCTTTATGATATGGAAGATTGTGTCAAAGATGCTATTAGTATTAATATGCAGGAAATATGCTTTACTGATCATGTTGATTATGGGGTGAAAAAAGATTGGAGCGAAGGTAATATTCAATATCGTAGTGGAGATCCTCTAGCTAATGTTGATTATCCTAAATATTTTGAAAAATTAGCGTATTTAAAAGAAAAATACCAAGATCAAATTGTTATTAAGCAGGGGATGGAATTTGGAGTCCAGCATCATACAATTGATAAATATGAAAATTTATTTAAAAAGTATGATTTAGATTTTGTTATTTTATCAATTCATCAGGTTAATGATAAAGAATTTTGGAATTATGAGTTTCAAAAAGAAAGTAGTGAGGCTGAATTTTATCAAGCATATTATGATGAAATGTATCGCGTAGTCCAAAATTATCATCATTATAGTGTTTTAGGACACATGGATATGTTGAAGCGTTATGACAATAAAGATGGTTATGATGCTTTTAAAAACCATCAGGATATTATTACTAAAATTTTAAAATATATTATTGCAGATGGTAAGGGAATTGAAGTGAACACTTCTTCGTTTAGATATGGTTTGGATGATTTAATGCCATCTAAAGAAATATTAAAACTTTATTTATCATTGGGTGGTAAAATTTTAACGATCGGTAGTGACAGTCATGAAAAAAATCACCTTTTAAATTCTAATATTGAAAATGTCAAAAAGATATTAAAAGAAATTGGATTTACACAATATTGTACTTTTGAAAAGATGAAACCTATTTATCATTCTTTATA
>NZ_JAGHEW010000404.1 GCF_017889095.1 Thomasclavelia sp.
AACTTATATTGGGATATATTTTTTTCTTTTAATATGCTTTTTAGTGACATAGTTATATCCTCCTTTACTATATTATACCGTTATACCGATATATCTTTTAATCTTTTTAGTTTTTTTGTGTGTAGGAATCAGTCAAAGAATCTTCTTTTGACAAGTGATTCTAACTTTGAATATATTATAGATGAAAAGAATAAAAAGATGAAACCAGAAAAACTGATTTCATCTTCATTTACTATTTAATTGCACGATGATATTCTTGTAATGATTTTACTTCATGACTACCATGAATCTTCATTTCCATAATACCTTCTAATGATGCTTTAGCAGCAGCAATATTAGTTACGTATGGAATTTTCATCTTGATAGCTGATTTACGAATATAACTATCATCATGAACACTTTGTTTTCCATTTGGTGTATTGATGATCATAGCTAGTTCACCGTTTGTTAAGGCATCACTGATATTTGGACGACCTTCATGAATCTTTTTAATCTTTTGCGCTGGTATACCATTTTCAGTAATTAATTGATATGTTTTACCAGTAGCTACAATTGTAAATCCAGCATCATAATATCCTTGAGCTAAATCAACAACTTCTGGTTTATCTAAATCACTAACACTAATTAATACTTTACCTTCAGTTGGTAAGATTGTTTTAGCTGCTTCTTCTGCTTTATATAAAGCAGCACCATAAGAACTTGCAATACCTAAAACTTCACCAGTTGAACGCATTTCTGGTCCTAAAATTGGGTCAACTTCAGGGAACATATTGAATGGGAAGACAGCTTCTTTAACTCCAATATGAGGAATTTTCTTTTCTGTAAGTTCTGGTACTGGTGATTTTCTACCAGTTAAATCTAAAGTAACGATATCAGTAGCAATTTTAACCATATTTACATTACATACTTTAGATACTAAAGGTACAGTTCTTGAAGCTCTTGGATTTGCTTCTAAAACATATACTTTATCATCAGCAATTGCATATTGCATATTCATTAAACCACGAACGTTCATTTCTTTAGCAATCTTTTTAGTATATTCTTTGATTGTTTCTAAATGACGCATTGGGATATGTTTAGATGGTAAAATACATGCTGAATCTCCTGAATGGATTCCGGCTAATTCGATATGTTCCATTACTGCAGGAACAAATACATTTTCACCATCACTGATAGCATCAGCTTCACATTCCATCGCATTATTTAAGAAGCGGTCAATTAAAATTGGACGATCAGGAGTCACCCCAACAGCAGCCTTCATATATTCAGTTAAGCTGGCATCGTCATAAACAACTTCCATACCACGTCCACCTAGTACATAAGAAGGACGAACCATTAATGGATAACCAATTTTTCCAGCGATTGCTAAGGCTTCATCAACATCAACAGCCATTCCAGATTCTGGCATTGGAATTTCTAATTTTTCCATCATTTCGTTGAATAAATCACGATCTTCAGCCATATCAATTGTTTCAGGTGTTGTACCTAAAATATTAACCCCATTTTTCTTTAATTGAGCAGCTAAGTTAAGTGGTGTTTGACCACCAAATTGAGCAATTACTCCAACTGGTTTTTCTTTTTCATGAATACTTAAAACATCTTCTAAAGTTAATGGTTCAAAATATAACTTATCAGAAGTATCATAATCAGTTGATACTGTTTCTGGGTTACAGTTGACAATAATTGTTTCAAATCCTAATTTTTTAAGAGCTAAAGCAGCATGAACACAGCAGTAGTCAAATTCAATACCTTGACCAATACGGTTAGGTCCACCACCTAAGATCATGATTTTTTGTTTATCATGATGAATATCACTATGATCTTTAGCATTATATGTAGAATAATAATAAGCACTATCTTTAGTTCCACTTACGTGAACTGGTTCCCAAGCTTGATTAATACCATTATCTTTACGTAACTGACGAATTGTAGCTTCATCGATGTCTAAAATCTGACTTAAATATTTATCAGAGAACCCATTTTGTTTAGCTTGTTTTAAAACATCAACTGGTAATTCTTTACCTTTGTATGTTTTGATCATTTCTTCTTCTTCAACTAATTCTTTCATTTGTTCAATGAAATAAGTTTTAATTTGTGTTAATTCATGTAACTGTTCAACACTAACACCTTTTCTTAAGGCTTCATACATGATAAATTGTCTTTCACTAGTTGGATTAGCT
>NZ_JAGHEW010000405.1 GCF_017889095.1 Thomasclavelia sp.
ATTGATGTTAAATGATTTACCAACGACATCATTACCCCATGTAGACGGAATAGTGACATTATCAAATAATGTTACTACATCACCGGCACTCAAAGCATCTTTATAATAGAAATAGTATACTGTTACACCATCTTCTTTTGTTTCTACACTAGTCCAAAGAGAATTATCAATATCTAAATATTTATAAGTTCCATTTTCATTTTTCGCAAATAATTCTGTTGCTTTTTCTTCATTAAGATTACCAGTTACTGTAATTTTCATTCGTACATACGCATCCGCTGAACCTTCGACCACTTTAACAGTTGGGTCTTTTACAATAACTTGTCCAGGTTTGACATCTTCAATTTTACTATTTGGATTATTTTTACTCCATTCAGGTTCATATAAATCAATATCAACATGACCCATTGTTATTGTATTTATAGCATTATCAGTATCTGTAAAGTATGCTAATGTAACTCCTACTCCAATAATACCTACTAAAGCAATAGATAATACAAACTTTAATATTTTATTATTTTTCATACTAAATCACCTACATTTTTAACTAATTCTTACCTTTTAATAAATTTAATGCTTCAGTAATTGATTGAGTATCCGTTGCATTATTAGCCTGTACGGCTGCTGCTTTAATGACAATATCGCTTAATTTTCTATCTGATAATTCTTCTATGTCTTTAGCCGTTAAATTACCTACTTGAACCTGAGTGAAAATATCTTCTAATGTTGTATCACTATTGCTACTTGGAATAACTTTATAAGTATCATCAGTTTCCGGATTTTTTGTAGCTTTACTTCCAACATAAATGTAGTATTTAGTATTGTCTGCTGGAGTTACTTTATATTTTGTTTGGACTTCAGTTAATTCTTGCCAAATATTGTTGTTTAAATCTTTAATTGTCAATTTATCACCATTGGCATTTTCAACACTAACTACAACTAAACAATCTACACTATCAACACCTACTGTTACCGTTGGATCTTTTGGTAAAATTTGATTTGGTTCTAAGTTGAAATAATCATTTCCCTTATTTTTACCAGCAGAAACTCTATGCTCATCTGGATCAATAACTTTATTGTTATCTACTATTGCTTCATCTAATTTAATAGAAATCCCATTACTTGTAAATGTGAACTTATTTGTTAATTCCTCTGTATTAGCAGTTAAATAAGCTAATGTAGCTCCTACTCCTAAAGTTGCTACTAATCCTAATGACACAAATAAATTTCTTTTTTTCATAAATAATTTCCCCTTTCCATTTTATAAATATTTACTTGTTAATAAATCTTTTGGTAAATAGCTATTACACTACGAGTATATTAATAATAAGTCACATAATGGTTATAATTATTTCTATTGGTTAATTTTTTTTATTACTTTAAGACCTATTTAATACTCATGGCTAGATTATAGATAGCTATGGTTATATTAAAGTCATTTATTTGAACTTATCGATGTTTATACTATTTCTTTATCTTTTTCTACTAAATCAGGTAAGAAATTTAATAAAATTAAAATAATTACAATAACACAAATAATAGCAACTCCTAATGTTGTTTGCATATAAATGCTAAGATATCCTAATAGTGGAACATGGAAAAGCATTTTTCCAACTACATTGCTATAATTTATAGGACTGCTGTCATTTGTTTTATTAGCATCACCTTTAGTGATTATCTCATTAGTTTCTGGATTGTTTTCAACAACTCTATGAGTAACTAAAGTATCTGCACTAATTTTATAAGTAATAATATCCCCAGCTTCTAATGTTTTTGGTTCGACTTTTTTTATAATAACTAGTGAGCCAACTGATATTTTAGGTTCCATACTTCCACTTAAAACAGCCAAAGTATTGCCACCTAGTAATTTTGGTCCAACCATTATTGCTGATAGAATAATTAAAATAGTAACAATAATTGTATTTAAAATTTTACATATACGTGTAACCATATTTTTTCCTCCTTTATCATCAATAAATATCAAAT
>NZ_JAGHEW010000229.1 GCF_017889095.1 Thomasclavelia sp.
AGGGACGTTAGGAGCTAATGCTTCGGCAGCTGTTGGATTAACTTCAACCGTTTGCTGGTTAGTAACAAGTATCGCAATTGCTTTTGGAATTGGGATCTTAGCTGTATGTGCTCAAGCAGTTGGCGCCAATAATCAGGAAAAAATCCAGCGAACCGGGCAGCAGGCGTTATTTTTTACGTTAATAGTGGGGATCGCTTTAACGATAATTTGTGTTTCAATTGCCCCATTTTTACCGAGCTGGTTAAATGGTGCTAAGGCAATTAGACAAGTTGCATCAACTTATTTTTTGATTATTTCTTTGCCCTTATTATTTAGATGTGCGGTCTTGATTTTATCATCGGTTTTACGTGGTGTTAGTGATATGAAAACACCAATGCTGATTAATTTATATATGAATTTAATTAATATTGTTTTAAATTTCTTTTTTATTTATCCTAGTCGAAAAATTTGGGGAATTACGGTGTTTGGAGCAAATATGGGAGTAGAAGGTGCTGCTATTGCTACTGCTATTTCTTTTGTTGCTGGTGGAATAATGATGTTTAGACGGTTTTATCGAAATGAATATTTTAATTTTAAAAAAACCGGATTTCATTTTTACCCAACTGAATTTAAAGAGTGCTTATCAATTGGTTTACCAGTCGTTTTAGAAAGAAGTGTAATTTGTTTAGGACATGTAACCTTTTCTTCTTTGATTGCGAAATTAGGAGTTACTTCATTAGCGGCCCATACGATTGCAATTCAGGCAGAGCAGGCATTTTATATTCCTGGTTATGGTTTTCAAAGTGCTGCTTCAACCATGGTCGGTAATGCAGTTGGTCAAAGAAATGAACATCGTGTTAAAGAAATTACCTATTTAATTTGTGGTATAACAATGTCATTGATGGTTATTTGCGGAATTGCTTTATTTGTTTTTGCCGATAACTTGATGGCAATCTTTACACCTGACATGAAAGTTATTGAACTGGGAGCTAGGGTATTACGGATTGTATCGTTGTCGGAACCAATATATGGAATTTTAGTTATTTTAGAAGGAACATTTAATGGAATGGGGGATACTAAAGCACCGTTTGTATTTTCGTTGATTACAATGTGGGGAATTAGAGTTACCGGTTCGTTTTTAATGATTAATTTATTTCATTTAGGAATTGAAGCAGTATGGATCATGATGGTAATTGATAATGTTAGTCGGTGTGGTTTATTAATGACAAGGTTTTTTAAAGGAAACTGGAAATATCGATTAAATAATTAAGCGAGCTTAGGCTCGCTTTTATACGATAATTTTACGACGGGGTTTATGACAATGCTGTTCAAATTCTAAAGCAGTGCGATTCATTTTAATTAATTCATTTACATGATAATCATAGCGAATCAAAGTTGCATCTTTGCAATGATAATGATATAAGTGATTAACGCAGTTAATATAAATATGCTGGTAAAAACTTTCTTTAAGTGAATTATTATTAAAATAGTCAATCAGCATTTCTTTAGGTAAATTATGGCAATGAGAAAAGATATAAAGACCATTTTGTAAATACTGCTGATAGTTTTTGCTTTTATATTCTTTTCTTTCAATAGCATTGTCAATCTTTTTGATGACAAATTCCAGATCATCTTCATTATGATCAAAAGGATTGATATTTAATATGGCATAAAGGGGTTTTTTAATATCGGCAACTGCTTCCTGAGGTGTTAAAGCCTGAGTCACTTCAATGCCAAAGTCACGATCAGGAATGCGAAGATCAGGACGATCTGATTGGATTATTTGTGATTCACTAACGTTTAGAATTTTTAATAGCGTTAAGGCAGCATATTTTTCAAAATAATTTTTACTATAAGTTTCTTTCATTTTTGACCTCGTTTTAATCAGTTATCTTTTATTCATTATAGCATAGACACATTGATTTTCATATTTTTAAATGCTCATTTTATTGCGCTTGATATAGTAAACTGATATACTTTGACTAAGAGGATAACGAGGTGATTGAACGATGAAAAAAGCAGTAATATTTGATATGGATGGTTTGATGATTGATAGTGAAAGAGTTACTTATGAAGAATATTGTCGTAAACTGGAAACGTTAAATCTATCATTTGATGAAGCCACTTATCGCTTATGTTTAGGAAAAAATAAAGTGGGAATCTGTCAAGTTTTTTATGATCATTTTGGTGATGATTTTCCGATGAAAGAAGTTTGGGATGATGTTCATATCTGGATCGATGAACGGTTAGCTAAACATGTGCCTTTAAAAACAGGTTTATTAGAGTTATTAAAATATTTAAAAGATAATAATTATAAAACAATTGTTGCCACCAGTTCTACGCGTGATCGGGTCGATACAATTTTAAAGAACGCTAAAATAACTGAATACTTTGATGATAGTATTTGTGGTGATGAAGTAACTCATGGTAAACCTAATCCCGAAATCTTTTTGACCGCTTGTAAAAAACTTAATGTAGAACCTAAAGAAGCTTTA
This sequence comes from Thomasclavelia sp., assembly GCF_017889095.1. Taxonomy (GTDB): domain Bacteria; phylum Bacillota_I; class Bacilli_A; order Erysipelotrichales; family Coprobacillaceae; genus Thomasclavelia. The sequence continues at coordinate 2,475 of NZ_JAGHEW010000229.1, forward strand.
GTTTTAGAAGATAGTGAAGCCGGGATTTTGGCGGCTTATGATGGTAATATTGATGTGATTTGTGTACCGGATATGAAATATCCTGAAACGGATTTTGCAAACAAAACAACTAAAATTGTTGCTAATTTAAATGACGTAATTACATATTTAAAGGATCTTGATTAAACACCAATTCGGTGTTTTTTTGTGCGGTTTGCTTTACCAAAAAGATTAAATATTATAAAATTATAATATGATTTAAAAGAAGGTGAAGTAATGGAAATTAAAGAATTATATCCAGATTTTTATGTTTTTGATGATGGCCGGGTACGGGAGTTTTTAATTAAAGGTAATGATGAGGCGTTACTAATCGATACTGGTTTTGTAGATAATGATATTGTAAGTAAGATTAAAGAGATTACTGATTTACCAGTAAAAGTAGTTTTGACTCACGGTGATTTGGACCATAGTGGTGGTTTAAAGGATTTTGATCAATGCTATTTACATCAAAATGATATGGCTTTAATTGATAAAGATATTAAGATGAAACCATTATTTGCTGGTGATTTAATTAAAGTTGGCAAATATTGCTTTGAGGTAATTGAAATACCTGGACATACTTATGGTTCAATTGCGTTATTAGATCGAAAGAAAAAGCTATTATTACCAGGTGATAGTGTTCAAAAAGGACCAATTTATATGTTTGGTAAACATCGAAATTTAACGTTATATCTTGAAAGTCTTAAAAAACTATTATTAGATATTGATGATATTGAAACTATTATTCCTAGTCATCATGAATACCCATTATCAAATAAGTATCTTAAATATTGTTTAGAAGATGGTCGTAAATTAAGTAATAACTTATTAAGCGGTGAAAAACACGACCAATTACCATGTTATACATATTTTGGCGATCATGTCAGTTTTTATTACTAGGAGGAATGAAAGATGTTAGAAGTAGGAAGTCAAGCCCCTGATTTTACTTTATTAAATCAAGAGGGAAAAAGTGTTAGTTTAAGTCAATTTAAAGGAAAAAAAGTAATTTTGTATTTTTATAGCAAAGATAATACACCAGGATGTACTAAACAGGCTTGTAATTATGCCCAAAATTATGATGATATTGAAGCCAA
>NZ_JAGHEW010000230.1 GCF_017889095.1 Thomasclavelia sp.
CACTAGTATACCCGCGACCACCAAAAGGATACCAGCCTTCAACAACGATTCCTAATTCTTGAATATAGGGAATTACATCGTTTTCTTGATAATACGGATGGATTTCATTTTGAACTAAAGCTGGTGTAATATTTACTTGCGGTAAAAATTCTTCTAACTCTTCTATATACCAGTTAGACAAACCAATTGAGTGAATTTTTCCTTCGCTAACTGCTTTTTCCATGGCCAGATAAGCTTTAACATCATTATCACCAGGATGATGCAATAACATCAAATCGATATAATCAACGTCTAACTTTTCTAAAGCTAAATCAATTGCTGCTTCAGGATTGGCATATTGATTTGGATATAGTTTAGTGGTAATGAAAATATCTTCTCTGGCAACTTTACTATCTTTAATTGCGCGACCAATATCTTCTTCATTATGATACATATAAGCAGTATCGATTAACCGAACACCAGAATCTAAAGCACTAATAATCGAGTTATAACAAACCTCATCGGTTAAACTATATGTTCCAATCCCATTAATGGGCATTAAATTGCCATCATTTAAAGTAACCGTCTTATTATCAAGATCAAATACATAATCATTCAAATTATTTTCAGCCATCTTTACATCATTTCCTTTACTATTTTGATTTTGCCATAATGCTAAAATTACTGTTCCAATACAAATTACGATAATTAAATATCTTAGTTTCATCTTTTCTCCTTAAAAAGCTTACTGATAAATACAGTAAGCTTAATTTTATCGATATGATTTTTCAAAAATATTAGCACATTCCTGATCGCTCATTGGACAAGGATTTGCTAAAAATAAACCACCCATTGTAACTCTGGCATTAATTGCAAGAGTCATACATTCATCTCTACTAATACCATAATCACTCATTTTTAAATCAGCTACACCACAAGCTTTTTGTAAATTATCTAACGCAATAATAAAATCCTCCGGTTTACTAGCATCTTTAATTCCCATTGCTTTAGCCATTTTAATAAACTGATCATCACAAGCATGTTTTTCAATAAAGAATCTGGCAAACTCTTTGGAAATCATGACCAAACCGGCACCATGAGGTAAATTAGGATGATAAGCACTCATTGCATGTTCCATTGAATGTTGCGCTGTAGTACTAGTTAACTGCATCGTCATTCCGGCAATTGTACTGCCATAAGCAACATGTTCACGGGCTTCAATATCTTGTCCATCTTTAACTGCTCGTGGTAAATATACAGCGATATTTTCAATTGCTGATAAAGCTAACGTTTCACTTAAAATATTAACTCCATTACTCATCATTACTTCAGTATTATGGAACAGGGCATCAAAACCTTGATAAGCTGTATATTTAGGTGGAACCGTAGTAATCAGCTCGGGATCAACAATTGATAAAACCGGTACTAAACTAGGATCTCCAAAACCAATTTTTTCATTTGTTTCTAAATTAGAAATAACGCCCCAGCAATTAATTTCAGAACCAGTTCCTGATGTAGTGGCAATTGTAACGATTGGTAAACCGGCATTTACTAACGGCTGTCCTTTACCAGTACCACCATTTACATAATCCCATAAATCACCAGGGTTGGTAGCCATTGCACTAATCGCTACTGATGCATCTAAAACTGCTCCACCACCTAGAGCAACAATAAAATCACAGTTATTTTCTCTAGCAAACATTGCCCCTTCATGAATAACTTCTTTAACGGGATTTTCCATGATCTTATCAAATAAAGCATATTCCACTCCAGCCTGTTTTAATTGTTCGATTGTACGATCTAAATAACCATATTTTTTAGTTGATTTTCCATTAGAAATCATCAGCATTGCTTTTTTACCAGGCATTTTTTGTTTACCTAATGTATTTAAACTGCCACTTCCAAAAATTAAATTAGTTGGGTTATTAAAATTAAAATTCATGTTCATATTTAAATTCCTCCTTTTTCTACCATAAAAATCAAATAATCAAGGCAATCAATTTCTTTTTGACAACCATGTAACTTGTCTAATAAATCTTGACGATGCCGTTTTAAAACTCTTAATAATTGCTTATCATTATTCTGTTTTAAATAACTAACACACTTATTAATTGTTTCATTAACACATCCAGCATCATTTAAATTTTGAATAAAATCTTTTTGTGTAAATTCCGCCATGCTTTTCATCTCCACCTATATTATATAAACTCAATATAGTTATGTAAAATATTTAGTTTCTATATCTAATTATTCTATTTAAGAATATCTTGTGTTATCATATTAATGAGGTGATGATAATGGAAATACGAGTTTTAAGATATTTTTTAGAAGTTGCCAGGGAACAAAACATTACTAGAGCTGCGATGCGGATGCATATTTCCCAGCCAACTTTATCCAAACAATTAAAAGATTTAGAACAAGAATTGGGAAAAAAATTATTCACGCGAACCAATTACAGTATCAAATTAACTGAAGAAGGGATGTTACTTCGCAAGCGTGCTGAAGATATATTAGATATGGTTGATAAAACAACTGCGGAATTTAAAGCTTTAGATGAAGTTAATGGTGGTGATATTTATATTGGCTGCGCTGAATCAAAAGATATTAATTGCTTTTTTGCTGTTTTAAAAAAATTTCAGGAATATTATCCTCGTGTTAGATTTCATCTTTATAGTAGTGCCAGTGACGCTATTGACGAACGTTTAGATAAAGGATTATTAGACTTTGCCATCATTGTTCAAGAAGTAGATTTAGCGAAATACCAATTTTTAAAATTACCCGCTAAAAATACTTGGGGCTTATTAATGAAAAAAGATGCCCCGTTAGCCAAAAAAGAAACAATACATTTAGAAGATTTAATTGATGTGCCATTAATATGTTCACGCCAATCATTAAAAGAAGATCTCC
>NZ_JAGHEW010000231.1 GCF_017889095.1 Thomasclavelia sp.
AAAAACAAATTGATCAATTTCAGTATTTTTAAAAGCGACTTCAGCCATCTTCCCCGTTCCACAACCAATATCAAGCCAAGTTATCGGCTTATTTAAATATATTTTGATAAGATTGATCGTTTGGATATAGAAATCTTGATAATAGGGAACTGTCTTATTAATTTTGTCATCATATTCTAATGCTTCAAATGCCATCTTATTATTCATTTTCTTACTCCAACTTAATAACATTTTCTAATATTTTTTAGTGTTTTACCATACACAAATATACGATTAATTTATCTTTTTTATATTTTTCACCTTTATCAATTACATATATAGGTATTAATCATAATCTAATAATAGAATTTTCTAACATTGATTTTATTCCTTTTAAGTATAGCATAAATTAGCATATTAAGGCATAAATTACAAATTCATGCCTTAATAAAATATAGTTTTAAATTGATGAACCAATTGCAAATCCTTCTCGAATTGCTGATTGCAAAGAGCGTGCTTTTTTACAATCACCAATATAAAAGAATTGTTGAGCACTTCCTGCAAATAGGAAAGCTTCATCTATTTTTGCTGTATATCCTGAAGAAAGAATAATTGTATCTGCATCAATTATCAATTTTTCATTATTCTTTTTACATATAATTTGATTATTAGAAATCTTTTCGACTTCAGTACTAACTAAAATATTAAAATTATCGCGTTTTTCCCATTCACATTCTACTAAATAATAAAAATGTTCAAAAGAAGCTTGTGGCATCAACATTTCTTGTTTTTCGATAATAGTTGTTTCTTTGCCATGCCCGTTTAAATACAAAGCCGTTTCCACTCCGACTTCACCACCACCAATAATAACAACCTTATTACCAATCTTTTCTTCATGCAAATAAGCATCTTCAGTAAATAAAATATTTGCCTGTTTAATTCCTTCGATTGGTGGTATGAAAGGTTTTGCACCAAGTGCCACAATCACAGCATCAAAATTTTGTTTTTTAATTAAATTACTTGTTGCTTCTGTATTAAGTTCGATTTTAAAACCTGTTTGATAAGCCTCATTAATCAAATAATCAGTATATTTTTTTAGTGGCCATTTAAAATCAGCAATTCCAGCAATTTTTAACTGTCCTCCTAATTGATTACTCTTTTCATACAAGATAACTTCATGCCCTCTTTTATAAGCACAAATTGCTGCTTCAATCCCGGCTGGTCCACCCCCAACAACAGCTATTTTCTTTTTAGTTTTTACTGGTGTTACTAAATAGTCAAGTCGATCATTGATACAATAACGAGGATTAACCGAACATACCGACGCAAAAGTTGCATTATTAGCTGCTAAAAGGCACTTATTACAACGAATACAAGGCACCAAATCATTCGCTCTATTTTCTAACAGCAATTGTCCATATTCAGGGTTACTAATCTAACCACGTGCCATACCAATTAAATCAGCCTCTTGATTTCCAATTATTTTTTCAGAAGCCTCAGGATCAAAGTTGCCACCAATTGTTGAAACTAAAACAGTAGTATTAGCTTTTTTAGCTGCTTTAGCCATGAATGTAAATGGTCTAACTTTTCTTTCATATCCTGTAGGATGAGCATGATCGATTTCATCACATCTCAATTGAACAACATCAATATATTTATCTGCAAGTTCCATAAATTTAATTGTATCATCTAAACTCCATTCATTCCCTTTTTCTTCACTATAGCCAGTAATACTCATTTCAATAATAAAATCTTTGCCACACGCCTTTTTTATTTCCTTGCACAAGTATAAAGGAAACCGACATCTATTTTCTAAATCATCACCACCAAATTCGTCATTTCTACGATTAGACCGTTTTGATAAACAACGTCCCAACAAAGACAATTCATATGAGGCATGTAAAAATGCACCATCAAATCCACATTCTTGTAATCTTTTACAAACATTTACCGTTTGCTTAGCTGATTGATAAAGCATTTCTTGAGACATTTCTTGATTCATCTGTCTTTCAGTAATATTATGCGGAATATAACGGGACAAGATATTTGCAATATCATATCCCTTCGGTGCAGCACATGACATTCTAACCAATAATCTAGAATTATAAAAATGAACTGCTTCTGTCAAATGGGTCAAATAATGAGCACATTTTGTATCAAATATATCCATACCCATCATATGCCCTGAAACAACAACATTTTTTGTTGTCGGTTTTATTGGCAATCCATCACTTTTGCATATATGTACTGTAATCAAAGAAGCACCATTTTTAGCTAAATTAGAATAATAGCGAATCATCCTTTCTGAAGGATAACTTTCAGGTCCCTGGATAAAAATAGGTGTACTTGGTCCTACTTCTAAACGATTCTTTAAAATAATACCTGCATTTTCTAATTTAACTGGTGAAAATAAATTTGGATAATTAATCATATTATTATTCCTCGCTTTCTTGATCATGATATAAATACAATGTTAAAACTAACGTAACAATAAACCCAACGATACAAGCTACTAACATCCAAATAAAATTTGCCATACCGCCTGGTAAAAAAGCAACAATATTCCAAATCGAACTAGAAAGCAATCCATATGCAACTGCATGTGTAAGTCCAGCAATAGCACCACCTACACCACCGCCCACAAAGGCTGCATACAACGGTGTTTTATATCTAATTGTAATTCCAAATAGTGCCGGCTCACTAACCCCACCGATCCCAGCACTCAAAAAGCTAGCTAATGCATTGGATTTAATACTGGCATTTTTAGTTTTAATAAATACACCTAAACATGCTGCACTTTGACAAAGAGTTGCAATTATCCCTGTAACAAAAACTAATGGCTCATATCCTAATTCACCAAATAAAGTAATAGCATAAACCACTAACGTCATATGCATTCCTGAAACAACGATTAATGGTGCAAATGCTCCCATTAAAGCTACACCAATAAATCCAAATGACTCATATAGCCAAACGATGGCATTTCCCAAATATTTTCCTAATACAGTCCCTAACGGACCAATGATACATAGCATAATCGGTAACATAAGCATGATTGTAATAAACGGAACTACAATTGCTTGAATAAATTCCGGTGTAATCTTTCTTATTAATTTCTCAATTTTTGACATAATATAAACACCTATAACAACTGGCAAAAAGCCACTTGAATAATTAACTAAAGTTATTGGTAATCCATAGATATTTAATGGTGTATTGTTATTTACAGCCTCTATCAATGTTGGATGAATTAATATTGCTCCTAATAATAACCCTAAAGGTATCGAACAGTTTAATTTTTTAGCTGCATAACCTCCAACAAACACTGGTAAAAAATAAAAACCAGCATCACCAGCAAATGTTAAAACTTGATAAGTTCCACTATCAACATGCCAGTTAAAAAGTTCCATTAAAAGAACTACGATTTTTACAAAACTAGTTCCAATTAAAATTGGTAATACTGGTGCAACTGCTCCAGAAATATATTCTATTACTGCGTTAATACCAATATTTTTCTTTTGATCTAAATTTTCGTTGATTGTTTCTTTTTTTTCAAAATCACCTAGTTTGCATATCATTGCATATATATCATCAACTTTTGCACCAACAATAATTTGAAACTGATCACCAAACCATTGTGTACCTGAAACTTCAGAAATTTGTTCAATTGCTGTTACATCAATTAAATCAACATCTTTTACATTAAAACGTAACCGTGTTACACAGTGTGTAAAATAAGTTATATTTTCTTTACCACCTACTAACTTAATAATTTGTTGTGAAACATCTTCATAATTTTTCTTTACCATATTTACCTATCCTTTCTATTTCATTCAATCGATAATTGCGCGCTTAATCATTGATTGTCATGACCTTTAATAAAAATAAAACCTTATACACAAAATGATCCCATTTTATGTATAAGGTGATGCCCTAACGGTAACATTCCTTTCTAGTACATAATCTATTTATATGTAACATTAAATAAAGTTTTTCATCATCATTTAGCTTCAAATTTATCTTGTCAACAAGATACTCACTAATTATTTGAGCACAATGATATACTTTTGGAAATTCGATTTTTAATTCTTCATATATTTTACTATTTTCCGAATAAATCAACTGCTTATTTTGTTTCTTTTTTAATAAATAGTGCATATGCGAAACAAATCTAGAATAATTAAATTGATCTTTATTGATAACTATCTGATACTCTCGTTCAATAATCTTAGTTACTTCATTTATTATCTTTTCATCACTTAATTCTATTTTTGAATTATTATATTCCTTTGCATTAATGAGATGTAATGCAATAAGCGAAGCTTCATTTGCAGGTAATACAATATCCATTTGCTGCTTAATTAATTTTAAAGCGTGCAAGCCAACTTTATACTCATTTTCAAATAAATGATTAATATCATAAATAATTGGTAATTTTAAACTCATATTTTCTTCAAATCTTTTAATCGCAAAAGTTATATGATCAGCTAAAGTAAAAACAATATTACCGCTATATGGACATTTCAGTTTTTCTTTTGCATAATCTACAATAAGTGTTGATACTTTTAAAACATCATCTGGAATATTGTTGATTATTGATAAATATTGCTCATCCACACTATAATAAGTTCGTTCAATCATTGATAATTCAACTTCATAAGGAATTTCATGAAAACCTATTCCTTTACCAAAAGCAACCACTTCGTTCCCGTTTTTTGTAATACATAAAACAGTATTATTATTAAATCTCCTAATTGCTTTCATAATCGTTTTGCTCCTTATTTCTTAGTTAATTTAATTAATTTAGACTCCAAATTTAATCCTTCATTATTTTTTAAAAACGTAATATTAAAACTATCTGAATTGGGAATTACCATCACGGTAGTAAGATCTATTTTATTTTCATTCATGATTTTATTATCATAGCTTATTAATAATTGTCCTTGTTTGACTTTATCACCTTTTTTTACATGTACCTTAAATCCCTTACCATTTAATTCTACTGTATTTAATCCAATATGAATTAATATTTCTACATTTAGCATTCCTTTTATTCCAATTGCATGTTTTGTTTCAGGAATCATTACAATATAGCCATTACAAGGAGCATATACTTTATTACTATTATTAATCAAACCAATACCTTCTCCCATCATCTTACACGCAAAAACTTTATCTGCTACATTTTCTAAAGCTATTGATTTACCAAATACCGGCGAAAATAAAACTAGTTCTTTCTTCAATAAACTAAACATATATTACTACCTCCCAAATAAAAAACTCTTTGAAACACAACCAAAACAAAATAAAAATATTTTGTACGGTGATGCCTCAAAGAGTAACATTCCTTCTAGTTTTAGAATAGCACGATTTATAATCACTGTCAATCTTTTCTATTTATTTACATAAATTTAAAAAAATCTTGGCAAAATAACGGATTTCAAACAATATATCATAGAAATATAACAACTTATAAAGTATTAAAATCTATTTATTTTCATTTTCTGATATTTTTAATGTTTTATCTTATTATTTTAATTTATTAATTATATTTACTTTATATACAAAAAAAACTCTAAGCATTGCTTAGAGTAATTTACAAATGGCGTCCACGAAGGGATTCGAACCCCTGACCGCACGCTTAGAAGGCGTGTGCTCTATCCAGCTGAGCTACGTAGACCTCTCTCTTGACT
>NZ_JAGHEW010000232.1 GCF_017889095.1 Thomasclavelia sp.
AAATATTGAAAGAGATGAATGGTTAAAAGCTAAAGCAGGGGAATATATTGGAAGTATTACTTTTACGGCAAGTCTACAAAATGAGGAATGATAAAATGAAACTAAAAAGGATTCTGTTTGTATTAGTGTGTATGATGCTGTTTTCTACCAAAGTATATGCAAAAGAGGGGAGTACTGAAATAAGTACAACTGTACCCGAAAAGCATACAGTAACACTAGATATTGATGAATATGGTTATGTATTAATTGATGGGAAAAGATATGACAGTAAAGATAAGTATATTGAGGTTGCAAGATTAAGCAAATGTAAATATACGATTGTAGTAGAAGAAGGCTATGTAATCGAAAGTGTTTATTATGGTGATGAATTAGTGGAGTTAATTGATAACAGTTTTATTGCACCGGAGATAAATGAAGAAATTAAGTTAAAGGTAAACTTTGCCAAGAAAAGTATTTCTGATAGTGAAATTGGAAAAGATGAAACAGAAAACAAGGAAACAGTTAGTAATGAAAAGATAGATAGTGTTAATACTGGTGATGAAAGTAAGATAATGATGACATTGATGTTATTGATTGTTTCGGGATTGATGATTAGAAGATGTTATAAAAAGTAGGCGGGTGACCTACTTTTTGTGTGCAGTTATAATTGTATGGGAATTGATATTGATAGTAATGATGCAATCGTTGGTATTTATGTAGTAGTTTTTACCATTTTGTAAGATGGTATAGTTAGTTGTTTTAAGTTTGTTTTTTAAATAAGTTACTGCATCATCTGTATCTAATGATAAATTTCTTTTGATTCTTTCATTTCCTAATTTGGTTGTGTGCAGTTTATCAAGATCAATGTTTATAGTGTTATTTGTAATAAAAGGAATACTTTTGTATTCTTGTTCGATTAGTTTGTCTGGCTGTTTTGATAAACATGATAATAGTTTGGTTGCTTTGAATTCTAATTGTAATGCTAGATGGTCATAACTAGAGAAATTAGTAATTAAATGATAATTACAGTTTTTCTTGATTTGATTTAAGTATTGTTGACCAGTTTTATTCATTTTTAGAATTCTTAGATAATCGATTTGTTTAGCTTGTTCGATTGTTTTTTTGTCGTTATTCATTAAGATATGAATCAACATCCTTTGGATTCTTGAACGAGTATAACGTTTGGATGTTAGACTGGTAATTAATTCTTCCATATTTTTAACGGTTAGAATTTTTTCTTGTAATAAGTTTTCGATTCCTTCATCAACTAAATGAATTTGTTTTAATTTTTCTTTAGACATCGTTAGTAATTGATATCGTAAGTAAGGAAAGAAATCGTTGAAAAAATAGAATTCTTGATAATCGTTATAGTTACAAAATTGATTAGCGATATTAATTTTGTTTTTTAAAGCGTTTCTAATGGCACTAGCGGAACTAATGGTTTCAATTTGTAAACTATGAAAATCATTAGTTCTTTTAATACAATGAAGATCGATAGGATAATCATGATTAATTACTTCTTTGACATAAGCTAGTCCTAATAGATCATTAGGAGTAGTAACGGTCTTATTCATAATAATTGATAGTGCCTGATTACAGGCATCAGGATAGCGTAAACCTTGTTTCATTTGTTTTTTTACTAGGTCATCGTATTCTTGCTGATGAGATTTGATGGTGATGGCGATTTCTTTAAAACGGTTGATATCCCCGTTTTCACTGCCAAAAACAAGATTATTAACACCAATTTGATGCAGTAAATCAACTGCTCCATAAGCAAAATAATCAGCACTTTGAACACTGTAAACAAATGGTAATTCGATAACGATATCAATACCATTTTTAATTGCGACACTAGCTCTAGTCCATTTATCACTAATGGCTGGTTCACCACGCTGAACAAAGTGACTAGACATTACGGCAATTGTTACATCAGGTTTGATTAATTCTTTAGCTTTATTTAAATGATAAAGATGCCCTTGATGAAAGGGATTATATTCAACAATTAAACCTAATACTTTCATAACTAACCTTTCTTGATTGATAATTTTTTAATAACTTTAAAAATTGTCGAAACAACTAAAATAGCTAACGCTAAACTTAAAGAAATACCTAAAGTATGCAAGAAACTATCTAAAAATAATTCACTATTACCTTGAATACAAGATAACATCGTTTCATAAATTCCCCGACCAGGTACTAAAGGGAAACAGCCAATAATTAAAAAGATTGTTGCTGGTGCTTTTAAGATTCGTGCGATTATTTCTGAGTATAAAGCAACGATTGCCATAGCGATAAAATAAGCCATGATATCTTGAGTAAAAGTAGTCGCTAGTAAATATATTCCACAACCTAAGGCACCACCAAATGAAGCAATTATGGCAAACTTAGGATGGTGATGAATTCTAAAAATAAAGGCAAAGCCAATACAGGCAATAAATGAACTAATACATTGAATCATATTAACCTCCTAAAACCATCATCGCACTACCAGCCCCAATGGCAATAAATACGGCGGTTAATAGCGCTTCTAACATTCTTGCCGTCCCCGAAATATAATCGCCACCCATGATATCTCTTAAACTGTTGGTAATGGCTACTCCAGGGGTTAAGATCATCAAACAGCCAATCGTAATTGACTGACTATTAGAAGCTAATTGGAAATTACAGGCAATAATTGCCAGTGATGTCAGTAACATACTTGAAAGCAAAGTACTGACTAGATTATTGATATCTAAATATTCCATTAGTAAGATAAAGTAATATAAAATAAACCCAATAATAAAAGCAACGATTGTTTCCGGGATTCCGCCACCAAAAAAAGTTGCAAAGAAACCACTACCAATACCATATCCTAAAAATACTAATAAATAGTTTGTTTTGATATTTTTGATACGATTCATTTCTTGCTTTAAATACGCTAATGTTGGCGTATTGTTGCAAGTATAACGTACTAAATTATTTAATTCATAAATTTTATCTAAATTGATACGATTATGACGGCTTCTTTTTGAAGTCGTATAAGCCTGATCGTTTGTAAGAACTACGGTTAAGGTAAAATATGAAGGTAATGCAAATACTTCAACATCACTATAACCATAGCTTTGACACATTCTAATCAGTGATTCTTCGACCCGATAAATTTCGGCTCCAAATTTAAGTAATAAACGACCAATTTCACTAATTGCATCAATTAATTGTTTATCTTCCATAATCCACCTCATTGAAGAAGTATATCATAAAAAAATAGCTAATAGTAGAGATAAAATAATTATGTTACAATAAATTAGGTGATTAAAATGTTATTACAAGTTTCTGGACGCACTGACATTTGTGCAATGTATCCTAAGTGGTTATATAATCGACTAAAAGAAGGTTTAGTATTAGTTAGAAATCCCTATAATTATCATTTAGTTAGTGAAATTGATATTAGTGTAAATACGGTTGACTGTATTTGTTTTTGCACTAAAGATCCGTTAAAAATCATGCCTTATTTACCTAAAATTGATCAATTGGGTTATCAGTATTTCTTTATGGTTACTATAACACCTTATGACTTTGATATCGAACCAGGGGTACGACCTAAAATGGAAATAATCAAAACTTTTATCCAGTTAAGTAAACAATTAGGTAAAAAGCGCGTAATTTGGCGTTATGATCCAATCCTGCTTACAAAGCGCTATAATAAAGATTTTCACTATCAGATGTTTGCAAAAATGGCAGCCATTTTAAGTAAATATACTAATACAGTAATTATCAGTTTTTTAGATATTTATAAAAATATTGAAGGTTTATTTGATGAACTTAATGACAAAGATGTCGATGAAATGGCTAAACAGTTAGGAAAAATAGCTAAACAATATCAGCTTGAAATTAAAACCTGCAGTGAAAAGTATAATTTAGAAAAATATGGAATTAAACATGGCAGCTGTATTGAAAAAGAATATCTAGAATCATTATTAGATACTAAATTAGACATCAAAACTAATCAAAATCGTAAATATTGTCACTGTCTTGCAAGTATTGATATTGGTACTTATAGCAGTTGTAATCATGGCTGTAAATATTGTTATGCCTGCAATCATGACCAGGTTTTAAATAATATGAAACAACATGATGAAAATAGTTTATTGTTAATTGGTAAATTAAGTGATCAAGATAAAGTAGTTAAACGGAAAGTTAGTTCTAATAAGTGTTTATCAAAACAGTTATCAATGTTTTAATAATAAATAAAGATGAATTAAAAATCACAGTATGATGCAATAAAATATTATGCTATAATGGATTTATAGTGAAGGAGGTTAAATATGACATTTAATAGACGCAGAAATTTAATTATAATTGGAGCAGTAGTAATTTGCTTAGTTGTAGTGGCAGTATTTTTTATCTTTAGTCGTGGTAAAAGCGCAGATGATTATGTGGAAGAATATTTTGAATTATTAGCGGATAAAGAATATGGTAAAATGTATGCTATGTTAAGTGATGATGGCAAGATTGAAAAAGATGCTTTTGTAGAAAGATATCAAAATATCTACGAAGGGATCGAAGCTAGTGATTTTAAACTAACGATCAATGATAGTGAAGATGATGTGGTTGATTATCAATTAACGATGAATACTGTTGCT
>NZ_JAGHEW010000233.1 GCF_017889095.1 Thomasclavelia sp.
ACTACATTATAGCAGTAAGCTATAATTAAAGATAGAATTATCCATTCTATTATATATATACAACCGGACTTGGTAAAATTACTTTTATTTTTTTCAAATTTGTAGAATTTTTTTATTTAGAAAGAAAATCTTAGCTTTTTCCATTATCGCTGTAAACTGATTTAGTGGATTTTCAAAATAAGTAAGTGTATCATGATCAATTAAATAGTCAAGCCACATATTTTGAAAGCAATATTGCTGTTTCTTTGTTAATGTCGGAAGTTGATGTTGATTTTACTTATGAAGGTAATTTTACTAATAATTATTATGATGGAAAAATTGAGGCAACATGGAAATCTAATTCAGGAACATATCATGGCACATTTAATGCTGATATGGGGAAAAATATATTTATTTAGATAACGGTGAAGGATATTACTGGTATTTTACAGATCTAACTGCATTAGAAGGCTGGAAAGTATGGGATGGTAGAGATTCTAAATAATTTATATTGGAACAGCTCTTTGTTATTCTTTTATCATATTAAATAAATCTTTGCATATAGTTTTATGGGAGGTAAATATGCAAAAGATATATTTTGAAAAGTGGATTGATTTAGATCATCAATTAAAAGAATTAGTATCTTTATCGGTTGATGAATCGATTAACTATAAGATTGAAAGTGTTGGGGTTCGGGCAATTGGCAGTTTGATTGTTAAGGGCGAATATAATGAGCAACAAAAGTTTGATGAAAATATTGAATTAGATATTTTGGCTACTTTTGATAAAATAGTTGATCAGCGTGATTTTAATATTAAAGTAGAAGATTTTGATTATACGATTAAAAATGGTAATGTCAAAGTTAAAATTGAAGTAGGAATTCATGGAGTTATTGATGGAGAAGATCGTTATGTAAAAGATGAACATGAAGAAAAAGAAGTAGTTGTAGATCCGGTTGTTGAAATTGAAAATTTAATGCGGGAAACTGAAGCTAATAATGAAACCAAAGTAGAGATGGCACCAGTTTTTGAAGAACCAGTTATTGAAGAAGTAGAAACTGAAAATATTTTAGTTAAACAAGAAGAGGCACCGATTACGGTTGAAGAAAAGAAAGTTGTTAATGAAATAAACGAACAGTTACAAGAAAAAGTTTATGAAAGTAAATCACGACCAATTTTCCAGGATGTTGAAGACAGTGTTGGTACCTATTATTTATATATTGTTAAGGAAAATGAAAACTATAGTGATGTAGCTGCTAGATATAATATTGATGAAGAGATAATTCGTAATTATAATCAAGATAAAGTATTAGAAGCTGGAAATGTATTAATTATTCCTTATGTTCCATGAACGAAATAATTAAGAGTGCCTATTCTTTAAATGTTATTGGTTATATAAAAGTAAGTAAAAGAGTTTATAAAGTAAAGTGTAAAGAAGGATTTTTTAGTTTAAAGTTTGTTGAAGATACTAGTTTATCAGTTGTTATTGATCATATTGAAAGTCTTCATTTAAAATGTTTTGTACCGGTGATTCGTAATTGTAATAAACAGATTCTAACAAAATACCAGACTAGACAGTTTTATTTATGTCCCTGGTTAAAAGATGATAATGCTATTATTAAGGAATTGAAATTAAAATGTTATTATGAGTATTTAGCTTATTTACATGGTAATACGTTTTTTAATTATAGTGTGGCTAAGAATTATTTTAAATGTCAAATTGAAGAAATAAGGGGTATTATTCAAGAAAGAAAAATTTATTATAATGAAATCATGAATAATTTTGAAGTGTTAGCTTATCGTAGTCCTACAGGCTGGATGTTTGTTTTAAATTATTGTCGTATTGAAGAATGTTTAAATACAGCAACTAGGTTGTTACAGGAATATGAAGATCATGTCTGCAATCTTGATACGATCAGGTTATGTTTGACATATAATAATTTTAATTATAGTCATATTTTGATGAAAGAGAATTGTTTGATTTCAATTGATAAAATCAAGATCAATCTATGTATTTATGATATTTATAGTATGTATCAAAAAATTCCCGAATTGATCTTTGATTTTGAAGTTATTTTAGATACTTATTTGTGCAAAATTAAACTGTTACAGGAAGAAAGATTGTTACTACGATGTTTACTGCATGTAATTCCTATTGTTGAATTTGGAAGTGATGAAGTTAATAATATTGTTTTGATGTCACGGTTATTATATTATTTAGATTCAATTTCTTCATTAAATAAAAAGCTTTCAATTGACTAGTAGGGTGGATTTTGTTAGAATACACCTATAGCGATGATCAGGAGGAGTAGATTTTAAAGCTTTTTAGAGAGTCCTAGTTAGGTGTGATAGGATAAGCGTAGAAGTTGAAGGTAGCCTGTGAGCCTGTTTATTGAACTTTAGTAGGTAAACACGTATGACTGCGTTAAAGTTTAAAGGCATATAAGTAATATGCAAAGTAAGGTGGTACCACGAGCATTCGTCCTTATGACGATGCTTTTTTTATTTTAAGGAGGAAAATATGAGATCAGATTATTTAATTGTTTGGGTATTATTTCTTGCTGGATGTTTATTCTTGTTTTATTTCTATAGCAAAAAAATCCGTAAATATCGCAATATTCAAAAGGAACAGAAAAGACAGTATGAAGAAAATCGGGTCAAATATCGTCATTTTACTAGCGAGATGTTTGATGAAACCCCTGATGAAGAATTAACTCATGCTGTATTATATCATGTCTTGGCTAAAGAAGATAAATTATATGAGGGTGATGAAATTACGGGAACATTAGTTGATTTATTAACACATGGGGAATTAATGATCTATACGATTTATCAATTAGAAATGTCTTTAGAAGGTGGTCGTGGTTCAGTTCATTCTTTCTTTATTAAAGAACCATATTGTTTATATCGTAATTATGGAAAAGAAGCTTTTGAAGCCATCGATTGTCATGAAATTGCCGAATTAGTAGGGGCAGCGGAAAAACTAGCTATTGCCATTGAAAATGATGAAGAAATTGGTATTGATGAAGATAGTGATTATGGTAATTATAACTTCTCTGATTTTACCAATGCAATTGCTTCGGCAATGAAAACTTCAGGTTTGATTGCAAAAGCTGCTAAATACATCCGCGCTCATAAAGATGAATTTATTGAAACAGAAACGGAGGAAAATGATAATGAGTAAACAATTAGAACCAAAATATAATCATCAAAAAGTTGAAGCCGGTAAATACCAGCAATGGCTAGATAAAAAATATTTTGAAGCTGGAGATACTTCAAAAAAACCATACGCAATCGTTATTCCCCCACCTAATGTAACTGGGAAATTACATTTAGGTCATGCCTGGGATACAACTTTACAAGATATGATCATTCGTTATAAAAGAATGCAAGGTTATGATGCTTTATGGTTACCAGGAATGGACCATGCTGCGATAGCAACCGAAGTTAAGGTTGTTGAAAAACTAAAAAAACAGGGAATTAATAAACGTGATTTAGGTAGAGAAGGATTTTTAGAAAAAGCCTGGGAATGGAAAGAAGAATATGCCCAAAATATTCGTGAACAGTGGGCAAAACTTGGATTATCTCTAGATTATTCAAAAGAACGATTTACTTTAGATGAAGGATTAAATCAGGCGGTTACCCAGGTTTTTGTTGATTATTATAATAAAGGGATTATTTATCGTGGTGAAAAAATCATCAACTGGGATCCAATTCAACAAACTGCCTTGTCTAATGAAGAAGTCATCTATCAAGATGATGAAGGAGCATTTTATCATCTTAAATATTATTTAGAAGATAAAAGTCGTTATCTAGAAGTTGCAACAACAAGACCGGAAACATTATTTGGGGATACAGCAGTAGCCGTTAATCCTAAAGATGAACGTTATCAAGATTTAATTGGTAAGCATGTTATTTTACCAATTGTTAATAAACTGATACCAATCGTTGGAGATATTCATGCCGATCCTGAATTTGGAACCGGTGTTGTTAAAATCACTCCAGCCCATGATCCAAATGACTTTGAAGTAGGAAATCGTCATGACTTACCGCGGGTTGTCTGCATGAATCCTGATGCAACAATGAATGAAAATGCTGGAAAGTACTGTGGCATGACTAGAGAAGCATGTCGTGAAGCTTTAGTTGCGGATTTAAAACAGGAAGATCTATTGATTAAGATCGAACCTATGGTTCATAGTGTTGGTCATAGTGAAAGAACGCATTGTGTTGTTGAACCATATTTATCAAAACAATGGTTTGTTAGAATGGATAAACTGGCAAAACAGGTTTTAGATAATCAAAAAGATCCTGATAAAAAAGTTAATTTTGTACCAGGAAGATTTGAAAAAACCTTAAAACAATGGATGGAAAACTGTTATGACTGGTGTATTTCCAGACAGTTATGGTGGGGACATCGGATTCCTGCCTGGTATCGCGGTGATGAAGTTTATGTTGGCCTAACTGCTCCTGAAGGTGATAACTGGAAACAGGATGAAGATGTTTTAGATACCTGGTTTTCTAGTGCCTTATGGCCTTTTAGTACTTTAGGATGGCCTAATGATACCGTTGATTTAAAGCGTTATTATCCTAATGATGTATTAGTAACAGCTTATGATATTATTTTCTTCTGGGTTGCCCGAATGGTCTTCCAGGGAATTGAATTAACTGGACAACGGCCATTTAAAGATTGTCTGATCCATGGTTTAATCCGTGACAGTCAGGGTAGAAAGATGTCAAAATCATTAGGAAATGGTGTTGATCCGATGGATGTTATTGAACAATATGGCTGTGATGCGTTAAGATATTTCTTGACAACCAATTCAGCACCAGGACAGGATTTAAGATACATTCCTGAAAAAGTAGAATCATCATGGAATTTTATTAATAAAATTTGGAATTCTGCAAGATTTGTTTTAATGAATGTTGATGATTCAATGAAATATGAAGATCTAAGCTTTGAAAACTTAAATTTATGTGATAAATGGATCTTGAATAGATTAAATGAAGTGATCAAAGAAGTTGATACCAATATGGATAAATATGAATTTGTCAATGTTGGAACTGCTTTATATAATTTTATCTGGGATGATTTCTGTTCATGGTATATTGAACTTTCTAAAGTTCATTTAAACAGTGATGATCAAACAGTTAAACAGGCAAGCTTAAATACTTTAGTTTATGTTTTAAATGCCATCGTTAAAATGTTACATCCATTTATGCCATTTGTAACTGAAGAAATTTTCCAGGCGATTCCACATTTAGAAGAATCAATCTGTATTGCCGCTTGGCCACAAACTAATCCTGATTTTGATGATGAAAACATTAATGATCAGTTTACTTATTTAATTGATGTTGTTAAAGGAATAAGAGAAATCCGCAATCAATATACAATTAAAAATGCTATTGAAATTGCTTATACAATTACAACTAAAGATGATTCATTAGAATCATTGATGGATCAATGTTTACCATATATTAAAAAATTATGTAATGCTTCATGTTCTGGTTATAATCAGGATGTTCAAGGCGAAGTTGCTAATATTACAATTAAAGGTGGTAACTCTTTATTAGTTGAATTAGGTGATTATATTGATAAAGAAGCGGAAAAAGAAAAATTAATGACTCAGTTAAAGAAATTAGAAGGCGAAATTAAACGATGTGAAGGTATGCTGGCTAATGAAAAATTCGTTTCTAAAGCGCCAAAACAAAAGGTTGAGTTAGAAAGAAATAAATTAGCTGATTATAAATCAAAATACGAAGCGGTTCAAAAACAGCTTGAACAAATGAGATAATTACTGCGGTAATTATCTTTTTTTATATTTTTTTCAATTTTTTTAAATTTTAAAAGAAAAAAGGGCAGTTGTGGGAGTATATATATAGTAGAAGGTTTAGTGGGAGTGTGGCCTTTAAAAAAATACAGGAGGAAAAGAAATGAACGAATTACAACAAGCAATGCAAATGGAAGTTACTGGCGGAGGAATTGGCGGAGTTATTTTCTTTATCGTGATTGGAACAGCAGTTTATAAGATGTATAAATCTAAAGCGGGAAGAGTTTCTATCCCTAAAATTATTTCAATCGAGTGGCGCTAATGAAAGAGTTATCAACTAGAAAACAACAACAAATTACTGGCGGATCATCGCTAGTATATGTAATAACTTCAATTGTCGTCGCTGCTGGAGCTGGATTATTTAAGATCGTGAGAAGTCATTTTTTCGCTAGAAGATAGTTTTATTAAGGCATAATTACTGATTGCTGGCATAGACTTAGCTTGAAGGGGTGAAAATAGTGAAGATTATTCGAGCTGTAGTCGTGCTGGCAATCTTTTTATCATTATGTTTTATGGGGATATACTTGAAATTCTTTTCGACATTAAATAGTCACTTTAATGCTTACATAGTTCAAGTAGGAATATATAAGCAAGAAGAAAATGCTAATGAGATGATTGCTAAACTGACAGAATTACAAAAAACTAGTTATAAGTATCAAAAAGATAATAATTATATTATTATTGCAGGTGTTTTTATCGATGAACAGGAGGCTAAAAATATGGGAAATGAAATTAGTAAGAATGGCATCACTTGTGTAATTAAACAAGTTCGTTTTGCCAGTTCATTTAAAGAAAAAATTGAACAACAGGATTATGAAGCAATCATCAATGAATTAGGTTCATGAAATTAAGCAGTTATCCTAAAAGCGAAAGACCGCGGGAAAAAGCACTACATTATGGAATTGAAAGTTTATCCAATGTTGAATTATTAGCTCTTATTTTAAGAACGGGCAATAAACAAGAATCAGTAATCGAATTAGCGCAGCGCCTATTAAACGAAATTGGCGGTTTTAGTTATTTAAAAGATATTAATTATGATCAGTTAGTTAATATTAAAGGAATTAAACAGGCTAAAGCAATCGAGGTTCTAGCAATCGTAGAAATGGCGAAACGGTTAAAGCAGC